>JAZOXE010000146.1:0-3167 GCA_045659525.1 Faecousia sp.
TGCACGTTTGGAGTATGGACGGTTACCAAAACGCCGCAACCCTCCACGCCGTAACCGAAGCAGATATGACTTTCGTCAAAAAGGAAATTCGGGAGGAACTAAAAGAACACGGCATCTGTCACGTTACCATAGAGTGTGAAAAACCCGGAGAGATCTGCCCGGAAGAACACTGTAACGGCGCAATTGCCGAACACGGACACCACCACCATCATCACCACCATCACCACCATCACCACCATTAAAAAAAGCCGTTATAGAAATCCATAACGGCTTTTGCTTAAAATTATTTGTTCAGATTCTCAAGCATCTGCAGCAGCAGTTGCTCGTCTTCCCGATTGTTGGCAAACAGTTCCAAATTTTCGCCGGATTCTTCAATCAAGCGACCAATGGCGATGTACTGGGACAAAGAGGATTTCAGATTAAATACATCACCCTCCGGGGATTTCAGGTAAACATCATTCTTACAAGCGTTCACCGTTTCAATAAATGTTTTTACGTCTTTCACATTGGTAAGTTTCATCTTTAAACTCCTTTTCTTCTATCGATTTTCTGTTACAAGAAAAGATTATCACAATTTTCTCAAAAAATCAACTGGAAAAACAGCGAAATAGCCAACTTTATAGCATTATTTTTATATAATATGCACAATTTTGAGCGGCTTCATAACTGCCGGTGTTCCTGAAATTTGCTTGACAGACCACTTTTTCCCGGGTAAACTATACATAAGATTCAGCCCCTATTTAGGAGAGGACATTATATGAACAAACGTGTTTATGATTATGACCGTAATTTATTTTCATATAAAGCGGATTTTGACCTGCGGGACAGCCGATACGCCGAGAAAAAAGCGCAACTGTTAAAGCCCGGTCAAAGCCTTTACGACTTTGCCGATGGGTACCTATATTTTGGTTTCCACCAAACGCCTCAAGGTTGGTGCTACCGGGAATGGGCGCCGGGCGCAACCCAACTGTTTCTCACCGGTGACTTTTGCAACTGGGACCGCCACGCCTATCCTATGGAAAAACAAGATGGCGGGGTATGGGAACTGTTTCTGCCGGGAAAAGACGCCTTAAAAAACGGTGAAAAAGTCCTGACGGTGGTTCAGCATGGTGACCGGGAACTGGAACGGATTCCTCTGTATGCCACCCGGGTAGTGCAAAACCCGGCGGATAACAGTTGGAATGGGGAAATCTATGCCCCGGAAAAGGAATTTGTTTGGACGGATGGCGGTTTCTGCCCCCAGAAAAAACTTTTTATCTATGAGTGCCACATTGGTATGGCGCAAGAAGACGGAAAAGTAGGCACTTACCGGGAATTTACCAAAAACGTTCTTCCCCGGGTAAAAAAATTGGGGTATAACGCACTGCAGATTATGGCCATTATGGAGCACCCCTATTATGCCTCCTTTGGCTATCAGGTGACAAATTTTTTTGCCGCCTCCTCCCGGTTCGGAACTCCTGACGAATTGAAAGAACTCATTAACGCTGCCCATAAAATGGGTATCTGCGTACTTCTTGACGTTGTCCACTCCCATGCCAGCAAAAACACCCGGGAGGGGCTAAACGAATTTGACGGTACGGACTGTCAGTTCTTCCACACCGGTGCAAGGGGCTACCACACCGCTTGGGATACCAAATGTTTTGACTATGGAAAACCGGAAGTCATTCACTTCCTTTTGTCCAACTTGAAATTTTGGCAGACGCAGTACCATTTTGACGGTTTCCGTTTTGACGGCGTCACTTCTATGCTGTATTTGGACCACGGCTTAGGTTCCGCCTTCACGGACAACAGCAAGTATTTTTCTATGAATACGGATTTGGATGCCGTCACATATCTGCAACTTGCCAATGATTTGGTGCGGGAAGTAAACCCCAATGCCATTACCATCGCAGAGGACACTTCCGCCCTGCCGGGACTGTGTCTGCCCACCACCCACGGCGGTGTCGGTTTTGACTACCGTCTGGCTATGGGCGAACCGGATATGTGGATTCGTCTGCTGAAAGAAACCCCGGATGAACACTGGGACTTAAACTATATTTATTATGAACTGACCATTCGCAGACCGGAAGAAAAGGTAATCGGTTACTGCGAATCCCACGATCAGGCCTTGGTAGGAGATAAAACCATTATGTTCCGCCTTTGTGACCAAGAGATGTACTGGGGTATGGAGAAATCCCACCACAGTATTGTTTTGGACCGGGGCGTGGCTCTGCATAAACTTTTACGGCTTCTCACCGCCACCTTAGGCGGCGAAGGGTATCTGACCTTTATGGGGAACGAATTCGGTCACCCGGAATGGATTGACTTCCCCCGGGAAGGAAATGGTTGGAGTTACCACTACTGCCGTCGGCAGTGGAGTTTGGCTGATAACCCCAAACTGAAATACGGTCAGTTGCTTTCCTTTGAAAAAGATATGGTCTCCCTGTTGAAGCGCCACCGGGTACTGAGCGGAAAACCCCGGCATCTATGGGTTTCCAACGAAGAAAAAACCCTGATTTATAAGCGGGGCGGTTTGGTGTTTGCCCTGAATCTCCATCCGGAAAATGCTTACACTGACTGCTTCATCTCCACCCCGGATACCGGAAAGTATCAGGTTATCTGCTCTACCGATGATTTCTGCTACGGTGGCTTTGGCAGAGTGTACCACCGGGAATATACCGCCAAAAGAGCCCCGGACGGGCGTTGCGGTTTTTCTCTTTATCTACCCAACCGCACCGGCATTATTCTAAAAAAAAGAAAAATGGAGGAATAAGAAAAATGGCTTTTGTTAACTACGCGCACCGGGGCGCCAGCACCTATTGCCCGGAAAATACCATGCTGTCTTTTTATACCGGCGTCTATATGGGCGCAAACGGTATTGAGACCGACGTTCAACGGACAAAAGATGGTGTTTTGGTTCTGTTCCACGACGATACCCTTGCCCGGGTAACCGGCGAGCCCGGCGCAATTTGCGACTATACTTTTCAGCAACTGCAGTCTTTTTCGGTTAAGAACAACAACCTGACGGACAAAATTGTTTCGTTGGAAGACTTTCTTGCCCACTTCTCCCACCGGGATTTAACCTTTGCCATTGAATTAAAGGTGGCGGATATGGAAAAAGACACGGTGGATTTACTGCGTAAATACGCCATGGAAAAGAAAACCGTCATAACTTCTTTTCAATTTGA
>JAZOXE010000147.1:0-14850 GCA_045659525.1 Faecousia sp.
ACAGCGCTGTTGTAAATGTTACTCACTATGAAGTAGCAGTTGCTCCGCTCTCCGGCAACTACTTGCTGAGCATCGTTCCTGCACAGCATCAGATGGTGCATCATGCCGAAGAACCTGCAAGTTACACTGCGCCCGGCACCAAAGAATACTGGCAGTGTGGCATTGATGGAAAGAAGTATTGGGACGAAGCGGGCACTCGGGAAATTACCGATGATAGCGAACTGGTTATTCCGCAGTTGACAGCGGCTGTTGAGATTACCAACGGTAGCGAAACATGGTACTACGGCGCTGAAAATATTTCGGATGCTATTGACAAGTTAAACAGCCTGACCGGTGCGGTTACTGTAAAACTTAATGAAGATGTATCCTTGTCCAAGGATATCTCCTTGAACGGTACGCAGGTTACCATTCAATACACCGCTAAGATGTCGCTAAATGGCAAGAAGATTCAACTGAATAATGCCTCGGATAAGGTAGTATTTAGTGGCGGTATCCCTGCAGATTTGCCCACTGATCCCAATCAGGCGTTGGCTTATCTACAGAATTCTGTTAAAGTGAACGTTTCCGGTTACCAGATTGCTTTTGCGCAAATTTCCGGTAATTATGCGCTGAGCCTGATTCCTTCGCAAGTGACCAATCTGGTTCATCATCCGGAAGTGCCTGCAACATACGATGCAACTGGTACAAAGGAATACTGGGAGGACAGTACTACCGGAAAGAAATATTGGGATGCTACGGGAACCCAGGAAATTACTGATGATAGTGAACTGGTCATTCCAAAAGTGGTTGCTGCTATTGAAATAACCAGCGGCAGTGAGAATTGGTACTTTGACGCCGAAGACATCTCGGACGCTATCGATAAGTTAAACAGTTTGACTGGCGAAGTCACTATAAGACTGAATGCGAGTGTATCACTTTCCAAGAACATTTCCTTAAAGGGAACCCAGGTTACCATCCAAAACACTTCCAATTTGTCATTGAACGGTAAAAAGATTAACCTGAAAAGAGCTACTGACAAGGTGGTATTTAGTGGTGGATTGCCTGCAGATTTGCCCACTGATCCCAATCAGGCTTTGGCTTATCTGCAAAATTCTGTCACAGAGAACGTTGACGGTTACCGAATTTCTATTACTACTGACGGTATAAACTATGTGTTAAGTCTGATACCCGAGGGAACCAATAATATTTGCGTACTGAACGAGAGCGGTACGACAGTCTATTATGCAGGTAATGATATCAATGAAGCGGTCGCAACACTTCGTAATAAGAGAATCTTATCCATTTATGCACCGATAACTTTGACAAATGATATTAATATCAAATATGCAGTTGCTATTACTGGAGCAAATTATATCAATTTTAACGGCAATAGAATTGTATTGAATAGTTTGACTTCGGCTATTGCATCTGACGGTGCGCTTGCTACTGTTGCAAGCGGTGTTGACGGATGTCGTGTTGTATATGAAAACAACATTTACAAACTCGATGAAGTGAATGCACCTGTCCCAACAGGCAATGTTGCAGGTGTGGATCAGATCTATGATCCCACAACAAAAACACGTTATTTGATTGTAGACTTGCCGCCTATTTACGGTATGATGCTCAATGAATTGAAGGGAAGCCTTACATTCAGCGAACTTGCCGGATATAATGTGGATATGCAGATTCAGGGCAACAACGGATATGGTATTGTGAAAACCGAAGATAAGTTGGTCGTTACTGCAAAGAATACTGCAGGCGCGGTTGTTTCCCAGATTACCTACAAGGTTGTCGTCTTGGGTGATACCAGTTGTGACGGTAAGGTTCTGTCCAACGATGCGACCATCATTATGAAGATCTTCTATGGATCTGTTCGCGCAAGTAAGGCAGTGTTGATTGCTGCAGACTCCAACACCGATGGCAATTATCTGTTACCGGTTATCGGATCTGCGGATGCTCGCCGGAATATGTACAAGTACTTCAACTGGGGCAGTGGATATACCTCCACGCTGAGATAATTTGACAGATTGGAGATCGTAATCATGAAAAATTTAAAGAAAATATTTAGCGTCATTGTGGCAGTATTCTTACTTGCCACAATGGCACTCCCGGCATCCGCTGCCACCCAGAGTTATACCGGCACACCGGGACAGACCGTAAATGTCTACTTTACTTATGATGGAGTATTCAGCATTGATACGCCAGAAGCACTTTCCATTAGCGATCCTAACGGTATCGTTGCCGGTGTTAAGTATAGCATTGCGGATAACGGCGGTTTGACCGGTACAATGCAGGATAATAAGGTGTTTCTTTTCGATGCATCCAACTCCTCAACCGGTCACCGTGTATCCATTTGTGCGGCGGTTACCTTGAAGAGCACTGCAGCAGTAGGCAGTAAGTGCACAGTAAAGATTGTTTACAATCTCTCTACCGATGTTGAGGGCAAGGACATTATCTCCGGCGCTGAAACATCTTCTGTTACCGTTGTGAAGCAGGCTGGAACAAAGCCTACCGAACCGACAGTGAAGATTGATTACAGCGCACTGAATGCCCAAATTAAAGCAGCGGAGGCATTAGATCCCACCGAATACACTGCTTCAACATGGGCACCCCTTGCTGATGCCCTTGCTAACGCAAAGGGAAGACTGACAAGTAAGGACCAAGCGGCCGTTAACAAGGCCGCACAGGCCCTGAAAGACGCCATTGCCGCTTTGGAGAAAGTAGACTACACCAAATTAGAAGAGGCAATTGCTGCGGCTGACGCACTGCTGAAGGACAACTATACCGACGAAAAGTTAGAGGTGTTCTTCAATGCATTGAATACAGCAAAAGCAACACTGTCCAGCCAGGAGCAGACTGACATTGATGCGGCTGCAGAAGCACTGCAAGGTGCGGTGGACGCTTTGAAGGAAGTTCTGGAAGATCCCAAGGGATTAACTCCCATCAACCCGCTTCCTGATTATGACTACTGTAATATTAGACTCCACAAGATCTATCAAATTGTTATGTGGATTAGCATCTTGTTGAATCTTGCATTTATTGCATTGTTCATTTGGCTGTTCACAAAGAAAAACGGTAAACGTTTCCGTTAAAACGTAGCAGGCGGGCGGTGATGAAAGTCACCGCCCGCTTTTTGTAATATAGAGATAAAAAAGCATTGACAAAACCGGATATCAAGGTTATAATACTTGAGCGAGTTGCGAGAGTGTTGGAATGGTAGACAAGCACGTTTGAGGTGCGTGTGGTTTCGCCGTGTGGGTTCGAGTCCCATCTCTCGCACCAAAAAAAGACGATTGCAAAAGCAATCGTCTTTTTTGTTTTATTTGCCACGTGTTGTTACGTTTTTAAATAATTGATAGCCGCGGAAACCAGAAATGCTACGCCGGTTCGCATAACTTCATCAGAGGGGAGAAATGTACTGCTATGAAGAGACATATCCGGCTGTTCATCGGTTTTACAACCCAGCCACGCAATGCCACAGGGAACTTTGTGTGAGTAGAAAGAAAAGTCTTCGCCGCCCAAAGTGGGGTGTTCCGGTATTAAAAATGCATCTTCTCCTAATGCAAGTTCAACACTCTTTTTAATATGTAAATATGTTTCTTTTGTGTTTGCAGTAACACCGTAACCGATCCGGTAATCCACATCACAAGTACCGCCCATACTCTGCGCAACGCCTGTGGCAATTTTCGTGATTTGGTCAATCACTTGTTTCTGCAGATCTGTAGTTAACGTCCTGCAAGTGCCTTCCATAACAACAGTATCAGGAATGATATTATATCGCGTACCGCCTTGAATTGTTCCGATCGTCAAAACGCAACCATCAAAAGGGTTTACATTTCTTGATATGATTGATTGTAGGGCAGAAATTATTTGCGCAGCAATAATAATTGCATCTACACCCTTGTGCGGCGAAGCGCCGCCGTGACTACTTTTTCCATGAACGGTTAGATAGAATTTATCCGATGCACCATGCATGGTATTTGCGCGTGCCGCGACGTGACCAATGGGAATTGTCGGCCAAACGTGTTGTGCAAAAACAGCATCTACATTCGGATTATTTAAACAACCGTCAGCGATCATAGCCTTCGCGCCGCTGGCAGATGTATCCTCTTCTGAAGGTTGGAATATCAGTTTGACTGCGCCACTAAATGTATCCTTAATGTCTGTTAATATACGCGCCGCGCCTAATAGCATAGCGGCATGGACATCGTGACCGCAGGCGTGCATAATACCGGGTGATTGGGAAGCATAGGAAACACCGGTTTCTTCTTGAATCTCCAGGGCATCAATATCTGCCCGCAGTCCGACACATTTACCGTTACCATTTCCTTTGATAACGGCAGTAACGCCATAGCCGCCTATATTTTCTTTTGGTTCGATCCCAATTTTACGCAGGGCAGAGGCTATATAGTTTGCGGTATTTTGTTCTTGTCCACTGTGTTCCGGGTGAGCGTGAAGATAGTGCCGATGGGCTGTGATTTCATCCCAGTATTTTTCAATGTATTGATTCAAATCAATCATATAATTACACTTCCTAATTTAGAAAATTATGCATTCTTCCAGGCGTCAATATTGTGATAGAAATCGACACAAACTTCAAATTTTGCAGATTTTCCGGGTTCAATGTATTGCAGTTTTCCTTCATCTCGCATAGCGTTGCGTCCCATAGGTGTGCAGTTGCCGGGTTCCAAACCCAATACATAATCGTGAACGCCCATCATTTTCCACTGAGTAAAGCAGTACAAGTTATTCGGGTCAAAAGAAATAGATAGACCTACACCAATGTCCGGATTAAAGATTTTTGCCTTGCCTTCCTTTTTGAATGTATGGAAATAACATTGTTCGGCAAAACCGGCAGTAGGCTTCAACATCTTTAGGCAGGTATCCGTATTCTCGGCGGCCCGGGCATCTCTCGGTATAACTGTATCGGAAGGAATGTCTACAATTGCATTTTCACTCAAAAGAGGATAACCCATATTCATATGGTACATGATCATGACCGGAGTAATTGTATCACCGTGATTTTCAACGGTGTCCGTAATCTTGATTTTGCTGGTTTCTTTAGAAATACGGATTTCCCGGTGCATCAAAAGTTTCGCGCCAAAAAGTTTGGCATCCCGCATATCAGCCTCAATAATAATATCTTTTTCATCTATATGCCACCAAGCGTGCTCTGCGGGTGTTGCGGAAATCGTACCGTGCTGGGGTAAAAGCACACCGTCATCTTCACAGGGGACGCCAACATTATTGAGTCCACATGTAGTTAAAAATCCCGAAGTAAAGCAGGGAAGCCAACTATCGTTGTTTTCACCGTTATAGTACTGCGGCGTTACCCAACTGCAAGGGGCGAAATAACTCATATTGTAGCCTTTATAAGTAATACGGTAAATATCTGTGCAACGGTCTGGGGAGATCATACATTCCAGCCCCTCACCATTACGAACATGGAAAAGACGCAGATTATCGCCTTTACCTTCTACGAGACGCATTTCCTCAACGCCGTAGATTTGGTTTTCGTGTCCAACATAATGATTGTACTGCATAGGTTACCTCCATAATCATTTTTATATTATGATACTGCGGATTATTACAAATTGCAAGGGAAACAATCCAAATTTTACTGGATTTGGACGATTAACCAGTTGATTTTTGCAGAATGGATGTTATAATATAAAAGATGTAATCACACTTTAACTTGTAGATTACCCTGTAACAAGGCGGAAGGAGAAGCTTTATGATTATTACGCAAAAGAAACCCATTGAAGAAGTTATGTCTATGGTGGGTGATGCAAAGACGGTTGCTATTATTGGCTGTGGCAGTTGTGCTACTGCATGTCAAACCGGTGGCGAGCCTCAAATTGCAGAGTTAACTGCAGTTTTGGAACAGGCCGGAAAGAAAGTTGTTGCCACAACTGTTGCAGATTATTGCTGTATGAATTTAGGTGTAAAAGCAAAAATGAAGCCGCTAAACGCTGCAAATCCGGATTGTGTGATTTGTATGTCCTGCGGTGACGGCGTACAGTGCGTGGCTAAAAATGCCGGCAACGTTCCGGTTTACCCCTCTAATAACACGATGTACTTAGGTGAGGCCGTTAAGTTCGGTGTTTGGGAAGAAGCGTGCCGTTTTTGCGGCGAATGTGTATTGGGACAAACCGGCGCTATCTGCCCCGTAACCCAATGTGCGAAGAGTTTGCTTAACGGTCCCTGCGGCGGTCAGAAAAACGGAAAGTGTGAAGTTAATCCTGAAAATGACTGCGCTTGGATTAAGATTTATCAGCGTCTGGAAGCAACCGGCCAACTGGATAAATTGGCAAAAACCCGTGAAGACAAGGATTATGAGAAGGTTGCATATCCCAGAACGATTAGTTTGAGGGGGAAGAAATAATGAGTTTATTAAAAGACGCACTTGAATCCGGTAAATTTGGTATTACTGCCGAAATGGCGCCCCCTAAGGGATATGACTTTACCGAACAAATGGAAGCCGCTGAAATGCTGAAAGGCAAAGTTCACGGTGTTAACGTAACCGATATGCAGTCTGCAAGTCTGAAGGCTACCGGACTTGGCTTGTGCATTAAATTAAAGCAGGCAGGCGTTGAACCCATTCTGCAGATGACCGGTCGTGACCGTAACCGTATGGCGTTGATGGGCGATGCGCTTGCTGCTGCAAGTTTTGGCATTGATACCATGTTAGCGCTTACCGGCGACCACCCGGTGGTTGGTGACTGCAAGCAGACCAAACCCGTTTATGATTTGGATTCTGTCGGAATTTTGAAGATGTTGACAAAGATGGAGCAGACCGGTTGCGATTGCGGTGGCAACGAATTGGCAGGTGGTGCACCTACATTCTATAAGGGTGCTTCTGTTACTCCGGTTTATGAGCCTCTTTTCCTTCAAATCAACAAATTGCGTCAGAAAGTCGAAAACGGTGCTATGTACATTCAGACACAAGGTATCTTTGATTTGGATACATATAAACGTTTTCTGGATGCCGTGGATAAGGCTGGCATTAAAACCCATATTATGGCAGGCATCATTCCTCTGAAGGCTGCAGGTATGGCAAAGTATATGAACGAAAACGTTCCCGGCATCGATGTACCTCAGGATATGATCGACCGTCTTGCTGCTGCAGGCGCAGAGGGCAAAGAAAAGGGCATTAAAGGCCTGCCTATGAAGTTAGGTATTGAAATGGCCGCTGAAATGATTGCGAAAATCAAAGCGGAAGGCCTGGGTGACGGCGTTCATATTATGGCAATTGGCGCTGAAAAGAATGTGCCTACCATTTTGGAAAAAGCCGGTTTATCTATTTAATTAGATTTAGCAAAATAAAAATGGCGGTCTATTGACCGCCATTTTTATTTTGCATAATTTAAAAACTTTTCTGCGTCTAACTCGTTATATTTTTCAATGAATTCGCACAATTCACCGGCAATTACTTTTGCGCCGCCAGGAATGTTACTTTCAATATTAAGAGGTAACAGCGGATCATGAAGAGAAAGACGGAGTAGGAACCAACCGTTACCGTGCTTTTCATCCAAGTTGACACGAACACCCTCATAATTACTGGGGGCAAGTGACCAACCAGTTTTCTCCTTTGCATAGGCGGTGAGTTCATCAATTACCTTTTGACCGTAAGTTTTGAAGTCCTCAGGGATAATATTCATTCTGAATTCGATGCTCTCTGCCGGTTCACGCAAATCAGAAATCAGAGATTCTAATTTGTAGCCTTCTTTTTTACCTCTTGCCAGTTCAATTAACAACTTGGTTACTAAATATGCACCGTCATCCAGGAAGTAGTTTTCTTTCAATGCGCCGTGTCCGGAAGTTTCGATGGCTAACTGGCTGTCCTGACCGGCATTATTTAGCCGAATGGACTCGTTGATTACATTGCGGTAACCGCGCTTAAAACGATGGTGTACGCCGCCTTTTGCGCTTATAAATTCACCGAGACCGGTGGATGTGATGGAGTCAGTAACAATTGTTGTGCCGGGGTGCTCCCGAAGCAATATGGCTGACAGCATTGCAATAATGCGGTTGCGGTTTAATTCACTTCCGTCGGAAAGAACTGCGCCTGCACGGTCAACATCGGTATCAAAAATGATGCCAAAATCCGCATTTGTTTCTTTAACTGCTTCTGTAATAGATTCCATTGCGGTTTTATCTTCCGGATTGGGAATGTGGTTGGGGAAAGAACCATCGGGTTCCAAGAAACGACTGCCTTCTGTGTCTGCGCCCAGAGGCTTCAAAACCTTATCTACATAGAATCCGCCGGCACCATTGCCTGCATCTACTACAATCTTAAAACCTTTCAGTGGCGTTTCTTCGCCTGTAGCAACACGAATTTTATCTGCAAGTATTTTGGCATATGTATCCATAAACTCGCCTTTTGTCAGCACGCCGGGCTTTAAACCGGTTCCTGCTTTTGTTTCCGCAAAATATATGATTTCTTTAATATTTGCAGATTCCAGTCCCCCTTCGGCAGTGAAGAATTTGAAACCATTTCTGTTAAAGGGGAGGTGGCTGGCTGTAATCATAACAGAACCGTCAAATTTATAGCCTTCAGTAACAGTTGCCATAAACATTGCAGGCGTGCTTGCCATACCGAAGTCAGTAACACTAATACCTTCTTTTACCAATTCGTCGCACAGCCATGCACAAAGAGTTTCTCCGGAAAGACGGGAATCTCTACCGATAGCAACCCGCAAATCATTCTTTCCGAATTTACTCATGAGCCATACGGCAAAACCTCGCGCAATGTCCCGGCAAACTTCCTCGGTTAAATTAATATACTGGCCTTCAATACCCTCAAGGGCAACACCACGGATATCACTGCCGTTTTGCAATTTTTTATAATCCATAAAAACACTCCTTCATTAATATGGGGTAATTTTATCATAAATCAAAAAATAAATCAACAGCGGCAACAAACTGTTGCCGCTGTTGATTAGTTCTTTTTATCCTCGTTATCAGATACATCATAATGGACAAATTTTGAATCTCTTGCAAAATAAGCAATGATGTAATCAAAGAACGCAATCAGCATCATAATGCCGTCAACAAGAACAATTATATTAATTATTTTTTCGCTTATTTGAGGCAGCATAACCATAAGTATCAAACTGACAAACAAAACCGTGGTGCAGACTTTTCCGGAGAAAAGAGCGCCTTTTAAGACCTTGCCATTTTTATAACTTATAGTCATTGCAATTAACTGAAAACATTCTTTGGCTACAAAAAGGGGAACCAGGTAAAGGAGAACCGGATGCTTGATAGCCAAGCAAATGATAAGGGTAAACTGGGTTGCTTTATCCGCTATAGGGTCCAATACCTTGCCTACAGTGGATATCATATTAAAATGACGAGCAATTTTTCCGTCAATCAAGTCTGTTAGGCAGGAAACAGAGAGAATTGCCGCAGCAAGATAATAATCCGTACTTGTTTCCGCTTGCAGGTATATAACCATATAAATTGGAATAAGCAGAATCCGGAATAGGCTCAAAACGTTGGGAATTGTAAAAATTTCTTTCTTCCAGTTCTTAATGATCATTCTTGTACTCCTTCGGGTGTCCGCAACTGTGTATGTTTATCTATTATTATATGCAATTAAAATCACCGAATCAAGAGCAAAAGAAGGAAAATTGTAAATTTTCTTAAAGAAAGTTGCGTCCAGTATTGTGGTGAACACTTAGTGTAAATTGTTGAGATAGATTTTTCCAAGTTACTTTATCCAATTCACCGGTAACGGGCAAACCGGCAATTAACTGAAAGGCTGACAGTGCCTGAACAGTGTCTTCATCCAATATTCCGCTATGTCCGGGTGGTATAATAGAGGCGGTGTCATTGGAAAGTTGCGTCAGTATACTTTGAGCCAAGTAAATATTGGGATTACTGTCTCCGGCTTTGTAGACTTCACCGGGATTCATTATTATCTCAATAGGTTGTGCTTTTTCTACCCGGATAAGTGCATACTCATAGTCCGCAACAATTGCTTCCCAAGTATCTTGATCTGTAATGCCGGTAGTCGGTAATCCTTTTCTGCGCTGAAAGGCGGCAACTGCATTCATAGTTTCAGGACCGTAAATACCATCCGGGATAACAGTTGGGGAGCGATTATCATCTTCTGCTATCACACGAAGCATTGTCTGTAAACTTCTAACCGGTTGTTCGACAAAGGATTCGCCGGGTCTCATCTGACCACCTCCTGACGCACTTTATCCTGACTTCCAACGCTTAAATTTCTGCCTGGGAATTGTGTTAACGTTGTTGTGCGCGTATAATTTGCGTTATTATTTCGAGAGGGGATATTCTGAAAATTACCCACTGTACGAACTGCTCCTTGTAAGTTTCGAGCGCTTTCACCCGGAAATGTTTCGCCACTGCGAAGCGTTGTGTTTTCGATTCCCGAGTACTGCGCATAAATTTCGTTCCACGTTGCAGCATCCACAGTTCCGGTTTCCGGCAAACGAAAACGGCGTTGCACGGCAAGTACGGCGGAGCGTGTAGCGTTTCCGTATATTCCATCTACCATAACCGGCGGTATTTTTGGTATGTAGGTAGATAATATAGAAAGCATATATTGAAGCAACCGCACTTTTTCTCCGGTGTCGCCAACTTGTAATGAATTAGGAGAGGACCAATTAATACTATAAAATTGTTGTCCTTGACTTCGCAGTTCTGATAACGAATTCACGCCTGTGTACAAACGCACAATTTCATACCATGTAGCAGGACCGACTATACCGTCTGGTGTCAAACCGAAAATTCCCTGAAATGCACGGACGGAAGCCTCTGTCCTACTGCCAAATATTCCGTCAATGGCAGGTATTTTAGGAATTGCGGGGTAATTCTGTGCAATTCGGTTTAAGGATACCTGTAATATTACAACATTTGGACCGGTACTGCCACGTCTTAACGGTGTACCGGGATATGATGCCGTGATGCCTCGAATCGGAGCATTAAGAACCGTTTCAACATCGCCATAATAACTTCTTAAAATTTGAGTAGTGTTGAAACCTTGTTGCGCTAAATTTTGACTGCCCCATTGACTAAGTCCCTCGCAGGTAACTGTGGTGCCGTTACAGAATTTTGCAGCAAGAGGCTCAACAAAACCCGGGCGTCGGAGGTAATCGTTGAAGAGTTCATCCACAAGTCTGGAGACTGACTCAAAATAACTTCTACCATCTACAAATGCTTGGTCAAAAGCAGTATTATTTGTAATTTCAAAATCATAACCTCGGCTTCGGTAGAATTCTGTATACACACGGTTTAACGCAAAAGAAACAATTGCAAGTATGTTTGCACGAAGCGCGCTTTCATCCCAAGTCGGATAAATTTCACTGGATGCGACGTTCTTTATATAATCAGAAAATGGAAGCGTAACATTTGGCGCATCTGCAGAAGGAGCACCTAAATGAACTGTAATATTTTGCGGTATGTACGGCGTTACAGTGGGCATAGCAACCTCCTTCTATAGATTTTGCGGTGGGGTGTCAAAGACCTCAATTTTATTCCAGGATTCCGGGAATTCAGATAAAGGAATCAGTTCTAAATCTTGGTCAGTTATAATACCGGGAAATACCTGTACATTTTCAGCATCAATTTCTTCAAAATTCTCTGCTCTTGCAAAGATATTGACAACAGTAAATGGAATTTGTCCGGTGTTTGGTTGCTGACCGGCAGAAAGGTCCGGCGTTGAGATGGGAATCGGTGTATCGAGCATACCGTTTCTATTTGTAAGGCGCATGGCTATGGCGTTCCCACTATTATCAGTGACAGTTATTGCTGCATCTTTTATTGGGATTTTTGCTCTGCTGGTATATGCGTGGACTTGAATATATCCGGTTGCAGACAGAATAACCCCTCCTTTCATTTACAAGTTCATTATATTCCGGCGCAACAAAAAAGGTGCAGGAGTTATAAAAACTCCTGCATTTGTTGAATGTTACTTTTTTCGCAGTCTATTAATTTTTGCGCCAACGTACTGACTCTTTGGTCGGAACAGGGGTATCTGTGAAGATTTTTAAGACCTTTAATGACCCCGCGGGTGTTCCCCTGAATCATCATAGCGGCAGTTTTTGAGGACGCATTTCCAAATTTTAATTTGGTGCGGGCAACCATACCGGCCATAAATTTTATTGAGGGATCTAATTCATCAATTTCGTACCCTCTCATACTTGCAACGGCCTTTGCTTCCCGTTCAATTTTGTCATATTCTTGCAGTTGGGATTTCAGTGCTGCCCTAAGATCTGTGTGTAGCGTGTTTTTCATTACACTGCGAATCCCAACTTGTCCCATTTGTACTGTTTTTGCGATTGAAGATAAAACATCTCTACTGTCTTTCATAATATCACCCTTGGTAGTGTTTGTATATATGCTGATTTTATGCAAATTTATTTTCTTGACGCATACACTATAAGAGAAAAATGTTTGACGTTCATTATTTTTCGCTTAAACATTGTCTTTTTTTGAAAGGAAAGGGATATTATGTGTGCAATCGCAGGAATTCTCAATTTAAAATATAATAGCAAGATTATTAGGATACTACAAAACACAATGCGCCATCGAGGTCCAGATGAAGAAGGTGTCTTCCAAGACAATGATTGCTGTTTGATGCATAACCGTCTAACAATTATTGACCCAGATGGTGGCAAACAGCCCATGTCATTTATGTGGGCAGGGGAGTGGTATACCATTGTCTATAATGGTGAATTATATAACACATTTGAAATACGGAGAGAACTGGAAAAATTAGGTCATATTTTTGCCGGGCACTCCGATACGGAAGTTGTACTTCACGCTTATGCCCAATGGGGAGAAAGTTCCTTGAAAAAATTGAACGGTATTTTTGGATTCGCAGTTTGGGAAGAAAAGAAAAAACGGCTGTTTCTTGCAAGAGACAGAATGGGAGTAAAACCTCTGTTTTATTCACTTCATAATGGCGGTATATTGTTTGCTTCCGAAATTAAAACAATTCTTTCCTATCCGTCTATGAAGTCTAAATTAGATGCGGAAGGCGTTGCCCAAATTATTCTTTTAGGGCCGGGTAGGGTTCCAGGAAGTGGTGTCTTTCGCGATATATATGAATTAGAGCCCGGCTGTTTCGCTGTTTATGAAGCAAAACATTTTTACATAAAGCAGTATTGGAAATTGACGGACAGGGAACATACAGATAATTTTGAAGAGACAGCCCAAAAAGTACGTTATTTGGTTGTGGACGCAATCCGCCGTCAGATGGTTTCTGATATGCCTTTGGGAACATTTTTATCTGGCGGTCTTGACTCCAGTTTAATCTCATCCGTCTGCGCATGGGAGTATAAAAAGCAAGGAAAAAAACTGCAGACCTTTTCTGTAGACTATGAAAATAATGATAAATATTTTCTGCCGGGTAAATTTCAGCCAGATTCTGACAATCATTATATCAATACCATGCGAAAGTATTTGGATTGTGAACATAATTGGACAGTTTTGACGCCGGAACAGTTGGTGGCATTTTTAGAAGATGCAACATATGCCCGGGATTTGCCGGGGATGGCTGATGTGGATTTTTCTTTGCTTTTGTTTTGTGGCGATATTAGAAAAAAGGTAAAGGTGTCCCTTTCCGGTGAGTGCGCTGATGAAATTTTTGGTGGATATCCGTGGTATCGGGATCCGGAAGTGCGGGCGCTGGACGGCTTTCCCTGGGCGCAAAACACGAAACAGCGTATCCACTACCTTCATCCATACTACCGCGGACAAATTGACGGGGAAGCCTTTGTAAACGACCACTATCAGAAGACTTGCAATCAAACCGATATATTGCCGGGTACTTCCAAAGAGGAAACGCGAATGAAACAGATGGTAAATCTGAATTACCGTTGGTTTATGCAAACTCTATTGGACAGGAAAGATAGAATGAGTATGTATCAAGGATTGGAAGTACGCGTTCCGTTCTGTGACTATCGTATTGCAGAATATTTATATGGTGTACCTTGGGAGTTTAAGGATTACGAAGGTCGGGAAAAGGGATTACTTCGTTATGCTATGCGGGACTATTTACCGGAGGAAGTATTATACAGAAAGAAGAGTCCATATCCAAAGACATACGATCCCAAATACTTGGAATTGGTAAGTGAGCAATTAAAAATTCTCTTAAGTTCCAAAAATGAACCTATTTTTGACGTTGTAAATGTGGAGGCGCTTGAGGGACTTCTAAATGCTGATTATACATGGCCATGGTATGGGCAACTGATGAAAGTTCCTCAAACCATAGCCTATATGCTGCAGATAAATACATGGTTAAAAAACTACCATATTGAATTGATTTAGTATAGCCCCGGCAAACAAAGTTTGCCGGGGAAACTTTCAGCAAATTATGATTCATATAAAGGGAAAACGACAGTAGAAATGAAAATAAACAAAAACCATTCATGTAACAGGGAATTATTTGAAAAATTTCATAATTTTTTCCGAAACGGTTGTAATTCGAAATCGAAAGTGATACTATAAACAGAAATAAATTAGTTTTTCCGCGGAAGATAAAATGTGAGTTTTGAAAGGGAGCGTTCCAATGAAATATTTGGTGATATTAGCCGATGGAATGGCGGATGAACCGTTGGATATTTTAGATGGCAAAACGCCGATGGAATATGCAAAAACACCGACTATGGACCTGCTTGCTTGCAAGTCAACTATGGGGACGGTAAAGACCGTTCCTGCCGGTATGAAACCGGGTAGCGATGTTGCAAATCTTGCAGTTCTTGGCTATGATCCGGTAAATAACTACTCCGGACGTTCTTCTTTGGAAGCGCTGAGTGTTGGCGTCCCTATGGCACAAACGGATATTATCTACCGAGCAAACCTGGTGACGCTGACGGAAGAAGAACTTTTTGAACAAAA
>JAZOXE010000148.1:0-6077 GCA_045659525.1 Faecousia sp.
CGTTGCGAAACATTAGAAAAGATGGTAGAAGTATTGCAGTTATCCCCCTGCCCCGTCAGCGCACCCTTGCACGATCGATATCAGGTCATTAAAGACCTATCAGGCACTTACTCCATCAATCTGCTTTGTCAAGCTTTGAAAGTCGCAAAAGGCAGTTATTATAATCACATACTCAGAAATGCTAATGAGAATACATCGTATATGCGTAAAAAGAAAGAGATTACACCAATCATTGAAGAGATTTTTAACGAAAGCAATCAAATTTTCGGTGCTAGCAAAATTAATGCTATCCTAAGAAGTCGAGGTTATGTTGTTGCCGATAAAACGGTAGCAGCCATTATGCATGAAAACGGTTGGTTCAGCGTTCGTGGCGGTGCTAAGGCAATCTATGAAATGAATAAGGAGAGAAAAGAAAATATTCTCAGCCAACAGTTTACTGCTTCAGCACCAAACGAAGTATGGATTAGTGATGTGACTTACTTCACATGCAAGAAAATTCAATATTTCATCTGCGTAGTTATTGACCTATTCGCAAGAAAAGTAATTGCTTACACCATTTCCACCGGCAACAGTTCACGAATTACAAAACAAACACTGGCAAAAGCATACTATGATCGAAATCCAAAGGAAGGTTTATTATTCCATAGTGACCGCGGTGCCAACTATACTTCACGTTCTTTCTCAACATTTTGCAAAACACTGGGAATCACTCAATCACTATCAAGAACTGCAACACCGTACGACAATTCAGTTATGGAAGCGTTTTTCAAATCCTTAAAAGCTGAAGAACTATATCGAAACAATTATCGTTCTGAAAGAGAGTTTAGGGAGCGGGTACAAAAGTACATTGATTTTTATAATGACAAAAGACCGCACCAAATCAATCGATATCGCACGCCAAATGCTACAGAAGAAGCTTATTACAAGCGCCATGCTGATGATATAAGCGAAACAATTTAATCGAACTTTCGTGGTTCAAATCATTTTAATTTTTCGGATATGGCACAGTTTTTAAACACTTCTTTCATTTGAGTTCGATTAAATAAAAAAATAAGGAACGGCCAAGAAAGCCGTTCCCTACTGGATTTAAAAAGAATGAATGACATCTCAATCGAACCGTAACAGTTCAGATTTGGGATGTCATTCATTGTGGAGGTACCGCCCAGATTTGAACTGGGGAATGAGAGTTTTGCAGACTCTTGCCTTACCGCTTGGCCACGGTACCATATGAAATTAGGAACGCTACGCGTTCCTAATCTTTCTGGAGCGGGTGACGAGGCTCGAACTCGCTACCTCCACCTTGGCAAGGTGGCGCTCTACCGGATGAGCTACACCCGCATCTCGGCTCCCATTGGGAACCGTGGTGCCTCCGGTCGGAATCGAACCAACGACACGTGGATTTTCAGTCCACTGCTCTACCTACTGAGCTACAGAGGCATATTGTGGAGAGCAACCGCTCTCCACAGATGCTTTATTTGGCGACCCGGAACGGACTCGAACCGTCGACCTCCAGCGTGACAGGCTGGCGTGCTAACCGACTGCACCACCGGGCCAAACATGGTGGGAACAACAGGGCTCGAACCTGTGACCTCCTGCTTGTAAGGCAGATGCTCTCCCAGCTGAGCTATGCTCCCATGCCCGCCGCAAAAGCGCTATTGCATCCCTGCGACGTGCTTTATTATACACACAGTACCTATCTTTGTCAAGGGTTTTTTTATATTTTTTCAAAAGACTTTTCCTCGGTGTTTTTATCGCAACAATCCGGGGAAAGTTTTCATTTACTGCTTGTTTTTTCCAGTTCTTCCACGTCTGTCATCAGTTTATCCAGCATATCTTTTAGTCCCCGTTTTGCCATCACCTGAGGTAGGTCAAAACCGGAACCGCGGTTGCCTTCAATCAGCAGCGGTCCGTCAGGCGTAACGGCTACGTCCCATCCGATGAAATGAATCTGGTCATTTACCAGTGCCGCATTCAGCACTAATTGTTTGATTTCTTCCCAGTATGGGACCGGATATCCATCATAGCGTATGCCAGTGGCGCTACATTCGTGTTCATTGAGTTTCTTATCAATTCCCGTACCGGTTAATTTGCCGGTCTGCATATCGATCAAAACCGCACTGCCGCCCATATGGAAGTTATCCGCAATGCTGGTGCCGGAACCAACCCGGGTTGCCGCAAAGAGCATCCAGGACTTCCCTGCCGCCGCGCCGGTAATAATGCGCATGGTATTGACGCAACCGGGACACAACGCTTCCCAATCCGGGTGCTGCTTTACCAGTTCTTCAAGGCAGGCTTTCCTTTCGATTGCCTGCTCGTAGAAGGCTTTCCGATCCGTAATTTCTGCGGTGACAATTTTAGCCACGCCATCTCCGCACTGACCGATTTGCGGTTTATAAATAAATTCCGGATTTCGGTCTAAAAATGCTTCAAAAGCCTCGTATCCACCCTCCGGGTCAAAAAAGTCCCGCCGGGTGTACTGACTGTAATTTTTATGAAAATTTGTCTTATTGGAAATATAAGGAGACCATTTAATATTGGATAATTTGGTAATCACCTTATCCAAATATCCTACGCTTACATAGGTTTTGCGTTGGGCGTGGTTTTTATTATAAAACTGGAAATTCAAATAATCCTGCAAACCGGAACCGTAACGCAGACAACATACCGCCGTATCCAAAAACATAAACCACGCAGGTTTATGGACTTTCTTGGAAAGTTCTTTTAAGTCGCCGTAGTAGCGTTTGTAATTTCCCTGTAGGGCAAAACTGATTACTCCCATTTTTTCTCCTCCTAAATTCTATCCAGCAAGTTCTCTATGTCTGCCGGCGTAAATTCATAGACCGTATCGCAGAACTGACATTCTACCGGGAATGACTTCCCTTCATTTTTAATCTGCGTTAATTCTTCTTTTCCCAAACTTACCAGCGCTGCGCTTACCCGCTCACGATCACAATAGCAGCGATAAGACACTTCCGTAGTTTCCATAAAAAGAACGCCTAAATCGCCGCAGACGGCCCCCAAAATGTCTTCCGGGGTCATTCCCTGCTCCAGCATTGCTGTAACTGCACCGGCTCGTTTAATTCCGGCTTCCAACTTATCAATAGTTTCATCCGGCGCACCGGGAAGCAGTTGCAATAAGTACCCCCCTGCTACCTTAACCGACAAATCCTTATCCACCAATACGCCCAAGGCGCAAGCAGTGGGTGTTTGCTCACTTTGGGCAAAGTAGGCTGTAACATCATCTCCGATTTCCCCGGAAATCAATTCCACTGAACCGATATACGGCTCTTTCATTTGCAAATCCCGAATCACTGTCAAGGTACCGTTTGTGCCGACTGTAGCGCCTACATCCAGTTTCCCCGGGTATTTCTCTTCCAGCGGCACGTTGGGGTTTACCACATAACCGCGCACGTTTCCATTAGCATCTGACACACAGACAATACCACCAATTGGGCCACCGCCCTTAATCTGCAAAGTCATAGAGCCGTTTTCCACTTTTTGCATATTCCCCATCATAGATGCAGCAGTCAAGGCTCTGCCAAATGCTGCCGTCGCATTGGGGGATGTTTTATGAATCTCGGCGCCTCTTCTCACTAACTCCGTAGAGCGAATTGCCACCACTTTTACAAATCCGTCCATGGTCATACCGCGGACAATGTAATCATTCATTTTACTTTACCCTTTCTTGCCGTAAAATAAATTCTCTGTTCGCCGGTTTTTGGTGCATCTAATCGGCGATCACCGTAAACCCTGATATGCGTAAAACCGGCGTCTTTTAGATACTGGGTCAACTGTTCCCGGCTATAAGCATACTCCCGATGTTCTTCAAAACTGCGTGACCATCGGTTTCCGGTTCTTTGGAATAAATCCATGCCGTAAGAGCAGATATTGGTTTGCTCATCAAACTCGCCCCGCCATACGCAGTAAACATCATCATCTTCATCCAAAAACACCTGACCATCCATAGCCCGGAGTTTCTCCGGTGTATTCACGTCGAAAATGAAACAGCCACCAGGATTCAGCACCCGGTAAATCCGGGATATGGCTTTTTTACAGTCTTCCGGGCGGGTAATATAGTCCAAACTATCCAAAGCGCAGACCGCCAAGTCCACCCCTCTGGGTAATTGCAGGTTTTCTAATTTTTGACAGACATAAGTGGGAGGTGATTGTAAATCCGCTGTCTTTTGCTGGGCAATACACAGCATTTCTTCTGACATATCTACCCCGATAACCTCTATGCCCTCCCGGGCAAAAATTGACGCAACAGAGCCGGTTCCGCAGGCCAAATCCGCAACCGTACGTGGCGTGATGTCTTCCTTTTCCAAAAGTTTCTTATAAAAATCCACAACACCGCTATAATCCACATCGTTTGTCAGCCGGTCGTAACTGTACGATAACGCCTTATATGCATTCATTCAGGCTTACTCTCCTTTTTATCCTGTTTTATCCGAGGATAAGGGAACAACGTAACATTCAGAAAACATGCCACTAAAACGCCGATAATTGTCTGTGACGCCCTTAAAAAGGCATATAGATAACGCTGTTCATCGGCATGGTATATCAGCAGAATCATAAATACAACTGCCGCTACGCCGGTCATAGATTGGCAGTCCCACTTTTCCCCCAGTTCCAGTGTTAGAAGTGTACCTACCAACAACATAAGCAAATCTACCGGCAGAATCCACCAAGCGTCAGTGAAATTGCTGTGGAATATTACCCGCAAAAAAAGCATCGGCAAAGCAATTAACATAGCAATAAAAGTGGCCTTAATCCGACGTTTTCCCAAATCCACCGTTTTTTCCGAGGTGTCCCGAATTTCCAACATACCATAAATATAAACAAATATAGGATGCGCTTCTAAATCCGGAAAGAAAATACGCAGAACCTGCCAAATACAAAAGCCGATTATGATTGCAAGCAAACTTTTCAGTTTTCGCATTCCCACACGGGGTAATTTCAATTTACTACCAATTTCTTTACCTTCCATTTTGCCTCCTAAAAAAACATCCCGGACCGGAGTCCGGGATGTCCCACTATGCAAAATCAGCGATTAAACAAAGTGAAGATATCGTCAATCTCGCTGAGGTCTTTGCTTCTTCCATTACCGGACTCCGTCTTAGCATCGGTTTCTTCTTTCTTATCGAAACCGGTGGAAATAACGGTAACGCGAATCTCGTCCACCATTTCTTCGGAAACAGAAGCGCCGAAGATAATGTTTGCTTCAGGGTTAGCGGCTTCCTGAACGATGCCGGCAGCAGTTTCTACATCTTCCAAAGTCAGTTCAGAAGAACCGGTAACGCTAACCAGAACACCGGTAGCTCCGTTAATGGAGGTCTCCAGCAAGGGGCTGGAAACAGCGGCCAACGCAGCCTGTTCGGCCTTTTCACGGCCAGAAGCAATACCAACGCCCATATGTGCGCGGCCCGCTTCTCTCATAACTGCAGATACGTCAGCGAAGTCCAGGTTGATAATAACCTTTTCGGAGAAACCAACCAATTCAGAGATAGAAGTTCCAGCCTGCTTCAGAACATCGTCAGCGATGCCGAATGCGTTGGCAAAGGTAATCTTCTGGTCGGTAACGTATTTCAGACGGTCATTGGGAATGATAATCAGAGAATCCACTTTTTCTGCCAAAGCCGCAATACCGGCTTCTGCCTGACGCATACGGTTTGCACCTTCAAACTTGAAAGGCTTCGTTACAATACCTACAGTCAACACGCCGGCTTCCCGGGCGAGGTCTGCAACGATGGGAGCCGCACCGGTACCTGTGCCACCACCCATACCAGCAGTAATAAATACCATATCGGTGTTTTCCAAAATCTTAGCGATCTGGGCTCTGCTTTCTTCTGCGGACTTCTGACCAATTTCCGGCTTGGAGCCTGCGCCCATACCACCGGTAAGTTTCTCACCGATCTGAACTTTATTTTCGCATTTAGACTTATTTAAGTCCTGCTTATCGGTATTGATAACGATAAAGTCAACGCCACCAACTTTTGCTTCAATCATACGATTGACAACATTGTTACCGGCGCCGCCTACGCCAATTACCTTGATTTTTACTACGCGCTCCTGATTCA
>JAZOXE010000149.1:0-1784 GCA_045659525.1 Faecousia sp.
TGGCCCGTAGGGTATGCGCCCAATATGAACGGGGCATAACGGTTGGCTCGTTGTTTGACGGGATCGGCGGGTTCCCTCTTGTGTTCAGCAGATGCGGAGCAGCTCCGCTATGGGCAAGCGAAATTGAAGAGTTCCCAATAGCGGTAACGAAATACCATTTCCCGGAGGGGGACGAATATGGCTGACTTAAAAACAACACTATGCTGGTACTGCCAAAACTCCGTCCCGGACGCATACGGAAACGGGTGCAGTTGGTCACGAAAACTGCACCCGGTAGACGGATGGAGAGCGACACAGAGGACATTGATGTATGACACCAAACCGAAAGTATCATATATCGTGCATTGGTGCCCGGATTACAAGCGGGAGGTACGAAGATGAACTGGTTGCTATGGTTAATAATCGCATGGCTCGGTGTAGACGGCATCATACTGTATCTGATGCACAGACACATCCGGCAGATGGAGAAAATGGGGTTCCGTTACAACCACGAAGAAGAGAGGTGGGAGAGAGATGAGATTGATTGATGCCGACAGGCTGGAAACGGTCATGTCAGAAACGGTAATGGTAATTATACGGAACCCAAAAATGGACACAGTAGCAAACGTCATGGCGGCGGTTGACGAATTTGGAAAGATTATACACAATGCGCCGTTTATAGACGCCGTGCCTGTAGTGCGGTGCAAGGATTGTGTTTGGTGTGGAAAAGGATATTACTGTACTTATCACGATATGTATGTGGAACATATGGATTGGTTCTGTGCAGACGGAGAAAGGAAAGACGATGTGTGAGAACGTACTTTGCACAGACAATCGGTTTGAGTTGATAGAGAAGTACAAGGCGAAACTGATAGAGGCAACCAACATAGAAACAGACGCAGAAGACATGGCGGCAATAGATAGTATATTGTTCCGTTTTTGGCAGATGGGGTGGCTTGACAAGTTGGAAACGGTTGAAGCAATTACGCGGGATTCCGGCATAACCATACCGCCGCATCCAGTAATGGGGGAAAGGGAAGACAAATGAAAGATATGTTTGTATCGTTCGTGGTACCGGGTGTGCCACAGGGAAAAGAAAGACCACGGCATACGAAAGAAGGACACGTCTACACGCCGAAGAAGACGGTAGAGTATCAAGGGCTGATAGCAGCTCGGTACTGGAAAGCACTTGCGGAGAGTGGCAACAGGCTGACGGAAGAAGCAAAGATGGCAGACATCCGGGTAATAATCCAAGCCGTATATCCAGTGGCGAAGTCTGACAGCAAGACGATGACAGCAAGAAAACTGGACGGATCACGCCGACCGCATACCAAGCCGGACGTGGACAACATAGCGAAGGTAGTTATGGACGCGCTCAACACGTTTGCATACTACGATGACGCACAGGTAGTGCGGCTGGAGGTTGCGAAGAGTTACGGCGAAACGCCTTGCTTGATATGCCATATCATCCACTGCAACTGCATAGAGGGGGACGAATGCTATGGGGAGTTATGAGTACGGGAAAGCAGAGGTTTGCCAGTGGATACGGGACAGGTTCACGTCAGATTCAACCATCCTTGACGTGGGCGCGTGTGACGGCAAATGGCGCAGACTACTGCCGGAGTATACGATGGACGCCGTGGAGATTTTCGCGCCGTATGCAGACAGACTACAGGGGTACAGGAAAGTATACGCCACTGACATTGTCGGTATGCGGTACAAGTGGTATGACCTAATCATATTTGGTGATGTCATTGAGCATATGACACCGGATCGCGCACAGAAAGCAAAGTCGGAGGCCAAGC
>JAZOXE010000150.1:0-2124 GCA_045659525.1 Faecousia sp.
TTCCCAAAACCTCACGCGGCGGTATGATCGGTTTTCGGGAGCTTTTGCTCGCCATACACGAAAAATGGGTCTCCGACCGCGATATGCTACTGAAGCAGTCCGACGAGATCATCAAGCATCTGAATGGGGCTCGGGATGCGGCAGACGTGGCAGAGATTGATCTGGCGCACTTGGCAGTTGAGCAATACCGGCGAATCTATGACGAAAAGTACGGTGGATTTGGGCGGGCGCCCAAATTCCCCACACCCCACAATCTGCTCTTTTTGCTGGACTACTATGAGCGCCGCCAAACAGCTTCGTGCCTGAATATGGCAGAGCAAACCCTCTTGCAGATGTATCGCGGCGGTATGTTCGACCACATCGGATTTGGATTTTGCCGCTATTCCACCGATAAAAAGTTTCTCGTTCCGCATTTTGAGAAAATGCTGTATGACAATGCGCTCCTGATACTTGACTATTGTAAGGCGTATACGGTGACAAAAAAGGAACTATATCTTGATGTGGCAGAAAAAACGGCAACCTATATCCTCAATGAGATGACCTCGGGCGAGGGCGGTTTTTACAGTTCCCAGGATGCCGACAGCGAGGGGGAAGAAGGAAAATACTATCTGTTTACACCCGACGAGGTTATCGGGATACTGGGGCAAGAGGACGGAGCGGGCTTCAACCGTCATTATGATATTACGGACACAGGCAATTTTGAAGGCAAGAGCATTCCAAATCTATTGAAGGCCGATCCTTTGGACAAATCCTTTGAACCGTTTCTTTCGATAATTGATGATTACCGTAAAAAGCGAACCGCTCTCCACCGTGATGAAAAGATCTTAAGTTTGTGGAACAGTTTGATGATTGCCGCTATGTGTGAACTGTATCTTGTCAGCGGGAAGGAACCCTACCTTGCCGCCGCCCAAAAGGCTGACAGTTTTATACAGAAACATCTGTGGGACGGGGATGCACTCTACGTCAGCTTTCATTTGGGAAAGCGGGGTGTGAGAGGATTTCTGGATGATTATGCCGCCTATATTTTTGCGCAACTGTGGTTGCACCGCGCCACATTGGAAGAGGAATATTTGGAACGTGCAAAAAACTTGTGCAATAAGGTGGTATCCGATTTCGGTGACAATACGGGTGGATTTTATTTGTACGGCAAAGATCACGAGGAACTTATCCTGCGGCCGAAAGAAACCTACGACGGTGCGATCCCCGGCGGAAATTCGCTGATGGCGTATAACCTTGTGCGCCTGTCTTCCCTCACCGATGAAGAAAGATACAAAGCAATGGCAGAACGTCAACTTGATTTCCTGGCGCAAAACGCCTTGCAGTATCCCACGAACCACGCCATGTTTTTAAAAGCACTTTTGGAACAGGTGGAACCGTGGATAAAAATAACGGTGGTCCCCGATGAACAAACGGACAAAAGCATCTTGCCTCTTGCATTCCCCCCGAGCGCAGTTGTCATCTTTTTAGATGCCCCCACAAAAGAATATCGGCATAAAAATGGCAAGACCACCTATTACGTGTGCCGTGGGCACAGCTGTCTGCCGCCAACCAACGACTTGGATGGATTGTTTGAAAATGAGCACACTTAAATATCTGAAAAAACAAAAACCCAAAGAAAAATCCCCTGACGAGTTCCGCGGTCAATAAAACTTTTAAAAAAACAGCCTCCGACAAAGGTTTCCCTTATCGGAGGCTTTAATATTAGATATTTTTTTGCACGTTTTTATTACGTCTTCCCGAAGGTTGTCGTTTATCTTCCGCTGATCTGACGGCGACAATAGATACGATTCCCCAGGAATGCCAACAGCGCTGCGGCAATAATATAGAGCAAGGGAACGATTTGATACGCGGTGAACGGTATTCCAAACAGAGAAACCAGCCGATAGTCAAAAATGTTCCACATAGCCAAAAAACAGGTGGGAAGATAATCCCATAACTGCCCCAATATGCGATACTCTGCCGGTATTTGAATCAGCATTCCGGCAAGGATCATCCCGGTGGTAACGGACATTGCGGCAATACTGCTGTGAAACAGTTCGGACAGGAACATGACAAATATGCTAATCAAACAGGCAGTCACCAGCAGACAACTGTATACAATTAGACAGGCTTGCCCTATCGTGA
>JAZOXE010000151.1:0-1689 GCA_045659525.1 Faecousia sp.
AAGCGAAACTGCCCTTTACCTTAAAGGAAATGTAACCGCCGGTCTTATCGAAGTCCTGGATGTTCAGTGTAATGGCAGAACCGTATTCTGTGGTGCCATCCTGGCTAAAGAAACGGAACTGAACATCAGCATCAGGTGTAGGGTTATACCAGTTCAGGGTGTTTGCATAAACGGTGAACAGATACTCGGTGGTGGTGTCGGGAAGATTGAACTTAATTGCGGTCCGACGAGTATAACCTTCGTTGAGCGATATTCCCAAACAGGGGAAATTGGGTTCAGTTGTAGCAATGCCATGAGCGTTGCCGCCGTCACCCATATAGGCGTTCCACTGAATCTGATCGTAGAGCGCTTGATCATACTTCGCAGGTTTTTCCAGTTCCGGCTGGGTAACTTTAACAGTGTTACCGTCAGTATATCTGTTATACTGCCAAATCCACTGCAAACCGGTGAAATTTGTATAGGTGATGGCACCGGCCGCCGTATTATCCACATAATAGCCGGCTTTCTGGCTGAGTTTTCTGCTGTAGTATCCACTGCCTGTGCTGTTACCCACCCCTGTAGAAAATCCGGCGGCTTCTGTTAAATAATTCTGGTCGCCGAAGCCTAACAAAATGGCTTGCTCGGTGCCGTAGCCCTTGGTCTGCCATTTGCCGCCGGGGTTATTGTCGATGTCGCGAACCTGAGACCAGATTGCCACGGTCTCGGCTGCTTCCGGGGTAGTTACTGCAGGAGGTGCTTCGTATTCATCGAAGTAGAAGCCTTGCAATCCAAAACGGTTTGCAGAGTAAGTAGCATGATCCGTAGAAGTTTTGGCAGTTGCCTTTCTATCCAAAATCATGGTGAAATCGCCTTTAACCAAGTAAGTGCGATATGCGCCATCGGTAAAGGTTGCACAGGAGAATTCCTCCACATTGCTATAGACGTTGCCGTCTGCATCAACAAAGTGAACCTTCAGGTCCGTCTGCGCATGGGCTTCCCAGTCACCTCTGAAGTAGCTGTCACCCATATGATTATTGGAATAAATACGGAATTCGTATACCTGGTCCGAATCCAAGCCGGTAAAGGTAAAGTATTGACGATACCAATCAGTTCCCAATTTCGGTTCGCCGGTCACATTGGGAATATCCTCGGTACTGCCGCTAAGCATATAGGCATCAAATACACCGGTAACTGCAGGGTTTGTATTAACAAGAATGTCCGACTGGGGGTTGGTTCCGGTTTCACCGGTGCTACCAAATCCCCAAACTTCCCCGTAGTTTGCAGTCATAGAAACCTTGCCGTTTGCACTATAAACGCCTGAACTCTTCAGACCTGTGTTACGGGTACCGGCAGTTACTGCGCCGGTATAGTTATAGCCGGGGAACAAAGCGTCGTAAGAACCGTAGCCTTTTGTGTTCCATGCGCCCTTGGTGGTCGTGTCGGAACCGACATGGGTCCAGGTTTCCTGTACTGCATTCAAGACGTTGTCTGCCAGGTCCTGGGGCGCAGCGTCAAAGAAGAATGCACTGGGGGAGAAACGGGCGGCGCTATCGGAAAGATCGATAGCCAAAGCGAAACTGCCCTTTACCTTAAAGGAAATGTAACCGCCGGTCTTATCGAAGTCCTGGATGTTCAGTGTAATGGCAGAACCGTATTCTGTGGTGCCATCCTGGCTAAAGAAACGGAACTGAACATCAGCATCAGGTGTAG
>JAZOXE010000152.1:0-1673 GCA_045659525.1 Faecousia sp.
TATCCTCCGTCTGGACCCCTGCTCCACCCAGTGTTGAGGTGCTTGTATGAAACTACTGGGTTTGGATATCGGCACCACTACCATTAGCGGTGTGGTGCTGGATGGTCAAAAAGTTTTGTCCCATATTACTTTGGGTAACGATGCCTTCCTTACCGGCACGCCGGACTGGGAAAAATCCCAGAACACAGACCACATCCGGAAAACTGCAGTGCAAGCCGTAGACGCTCTGCTTAAAGACCACCCAGATGTGGCCCGTATCGGCATCACCGGACAAATGCACGGCATATTGTATTTGGATGAAAACGGATCACCGGTCAGCCCTTTGTATACTTGGCAGGACGGTCGGGGAAATCTCCCCTACGAAAACACCACCTATGCCGGTTATCTTTCCGAATTGACCGGGTATCCCTTGGCCACCGGTTACGGTATGGTCACCCATTTCTACAACCTGAAAAACGGACTTGTGCCGGAAAACGCTCGGGTGTTTTCCACCATTCACGATTACATCGCTATGGTGTTGGCCGGGCAAACCCGCCCGGTCACTGACCGGAGCGATGCCGCAAGTTTCGGTCTTTTCAACGTAGCAACCGGAGAATATGACATCGCGGCATTGGAGAAAGCCGGTATCGAAGAAAGTCTTCTTCCCGCAATCGCAGGAAATACACCGATAGGCGCGTACCAAAACATCCCGGTTTATGCCGCCATCGGCGATAACCAGGCCAGTTTTCTCGGCGCTACTCAAGGCGTTCTGCAACGAATGCTTCTCAATATCGGCACCGGCAGCCAGTTTTCTGTGTACACGCAGGATTACCTCCAGTGCCCCGGTTTGGAAACAAGACCGTTTCCCGGCGGCGGATTTTTGGTGGTGGGCGCCGCCCTTTGCGGCGGCAGAGCCTACGCTCTGTGGGAGCGGTTTTTGCGTAACGCCGCCCAAACCATTACAGGCGAAACCGTTGTTTCCGGTTATGAGGCCATGGGAAAACTCTTGTCGGAAAACCCAAAACCGGAGAACATCCCGCAAGTAACCCCTCTGTTTCAAGGCACCCGGGAAAAACCCGGTTTGCGGGGAAGTATCACAGATATTTCCACAGAGAACTTTACCCCCCTGCACTTTACCTGGGGTGTTTTAGAGGGTATGGCAGATGAACTGTACGATATGTACCGGCGTTATTTGGAATCCGGCGGAAAACCCGCCGCCTTGATTGGCTCGGGTAACGGTCTGCGTAAGAATCCTTTCTTAAAGGCTTGTTTTGAAGAAAGATTCCAAATGCCCGTAACTTTATCCCAATGTGAAGAAGATGCCGCCACCGGTGCCGCCCTCTTCGCCGCTTCCCAAAATTAAATCCCCAAAAATAAAAGGCTATTGCAACATTTGCAATAGCCTTTTACGCATATTCGGATATGTCTTTTCGCAATGCAGTAAGTCAAAACATTATAAATGCAGATATTAAAACGTAGGCATTTTCTCAACACCGCTGCAAAACGAAAACCGTAAAATCCAATGTATTATTGCGTTTTGACGGTTTCCGTTTCCTTTGCCCCCAGAAGTTAGCGAGTGCTTTTATCGTAGGGGACACCTTCTGCCTTGGGCGCCCTGGACTTCTTGGACGTGAAGAACAGAACCACAAGGGTAATCACAAACGGCAACATCCGATAAATGTTGGGGTTGATGC
>JAZOXE010000153.1:0-7617 GCA_045659525.1 Faecousia sp.
CACCCGGTACGTGCTTTCGGAAAGCCGCACACCCGGCACAAGTCCCGCATCGGGTTCCACCGGCATTTCTGCCGGAGCGAGTTGGTTGTCGTATGCAAAGCGGCAAAGACAACGCGCTCCGTTTCCGCACATTTCTCCCCGGGAACCGTCGGAATTGTAAAAATGCATTTTAAAATCCGCAACTTCGGAATTGTCCACCGCCAAAAAACCGTCAGCGCCGGTCATTTGGCAGAGATGTTTCGACAGAGCGGAAAAATCCGGGCAGGCATTTCGGGCATCCATTACCATAAAATCGTTGCCTGCGCCGCTCATATGCCAAACGGTCATATCATTTCTCCATTAAGTGCTTCATACTGTAAAGTCCCGGGGCTTTCCCTTGCAAAAACCGGGCGGCTTCCAATGCGCCGTCAGCAAACATTCCCCGGTCATGCGCCTCGTGCCGCAAGGTCAGCGTTTGGGTAGGGGTACAAATATGTACTTCGTGGATACCCACCACATTTCCCATTCGTAAGGAAGAAATACCGATTTCGTCTTTCTCCCGTCTGCCCTCTCCGGCACGGCCACAATGGGCCGTTGCTTGAGGACGTACTTCCTTTATGGCGTCGAAAAGCATATTGGCTGTCCCGCTGGGGGCATCCACTTTCCGATTGTGGTGCGCTTCCAGAATTTCAATGTCCGCTTCCGGAAAAAACGCCGCGGCTTCCTTGGCTATACGGCAAAGCACCGCTATTCCCAAACTCATATTCCCGGCATAGAACACGGGAACGGTTTCCGCCGCCCGATAAATCAGTTCTTTTTCCTGGGGGGTATGTCCGGTGGTGCCCACAACAACACTGCATCCGTTTTCTTTCGCGTAGTTAAGCATATCTTCCACTGCGCTGTGGTGAGAAAAATCAATCACCGTATCCCCGGCTGCTGCCTTTAATTCTCCAAAGGTTTTGGGTACGCCGTTTTCTCCGTCCAGACTGACCACTGCAGCCAGTTCTTCTCCTAATTTTCCCCGGAGAATTTTCCCCATTGCGCCGTTTCCGCCGCAGACAATGGCTCTCATTTCAGCACCCCCAAGTTCCGCATTTGTCGGAACAGTTCTTCCCGGTTGGGTTGCTCCATCGGGGTAAGAGGCATACGCAGGTATTCTTCTCCAATACCCATAGCCGCAATGGCGGCTTTTGCGGGAATGGGGTTAACCTCACTAAACAGCGCGTTAATCAGAGGCAGGAACTTGCACTGCATAGCGGCGGCGCCTGCCACGTCTCCTGCGAAGAATTTATTGGCCATTTCCGCACCCTCTTTGGGCACAACATTGGTCAGCACACTGATACACCCTGCACCGCCCATGGCCAGCATTGCCACGGTTAAAGCATCTTCGCCGGAATAAACATCGATATCCTTGCCGCACCGGGCAATAATATCCACCACTTGGCTCATATTGCCACTGGCTTCTTTTACTCCCACAATGTTGGGGTGCTTTGCCAACGCCTCAACGGTTTTCGGCAGAAGGTTACAACCGGTCCGGGAAGGCACATTGTACATAATAACCGGTCTTTCCACGTTATCTGCCACTTTGGTATAGTGGGCAATCAAGCCGTTTTGCGTTGCCTTATTATAATAGGGGGTTACCACAAGCAATGCATCTGCGCCATCATCGCAGGCGCTTTTGGAAAAGTCCAGAACGTGCTCGGTGTTATTGGTACCTGTACCGGCGATTACCGGCACCCGACCGTTTACCCGCTTTACGGTATAACGGATAACGGATTTTCTCTCTTCCGGCGTTAAAGTTGCGCTTTCGCCGGTGGTACCAACCGCCACCAAGCCGTGGATTCCGGATTCCAACTGAAAATCAATCAATTTCGCCAAGGCATCATAGTCCACACCGGTGGGAGTCATGGGCGTAACCAATGCGGTTGCCATTCCTTTGAATACCGTGTTTTTCATAGATGTACCTCCTAATATGTCTGTGTCTTACATTTTATCACAGTTTTCCAAAAAAAGAAATAGGAAATATCTCTCTTTCCGCAAATTAAGGGCAGACAAAAGTAATTGTCTGCCCTTAATTGCTTAGGGTAGAGCAACAAATCCGAACTCGTTTTACAAAGGATGGTTTATTGCTCTACCCTATATTTAACTTATCTTGTTTTCGTAGGTGTTTACGTCACCGATTTCGCCTACTTCAAAGTAGATATCCAGCATTGCTTTTGCCACCGGAGCCAGTTTTGCGCCGGAAGCGGCCTTTTCTCCGTATACCGCAATGGCGATTTTGGGGTCATCTGCCGGGGCAAAACACACAAACGCGCCGTTATCCGGCTTGCCGTCCATCTGCGCCGTACCGGTTTTTGCCGCTACCGCTATGGGATAGTTGGCAAATGTACCGTAAGCCGTACCGCTGGATTCCGATGCCACCGCCTTCATACCGGATACATAGGTATTGTAGGTCTCATCGGATATATCGATATGGCTCATGAGTTTTGTCTCATTTCCCGCCAGTTTTTCCCGGTAGTCGGAGGAAACAACCCGGCTCATAAAGGTAGCCTGATAACGGTTTCCTTGATTGGCCAGTGTTGCCGCATACACACCTAACTGCAGGGGTGTAAACCGGTTTTCCGACTGACCGATGGCCGCCAGAATCTGGTCGCCTTTATACCAGCCTTTGTCATCACCGGTATGGATTTCCGCCTTTGTCTGGGGGTTTGCCCGCTGTCCCACATATTCGGGAAGTTCCACGCCGGTTTTCTCACCCAGCCCCAAGCCTTTTGCCGTAGCATCCATTTGGGAAATGGGAATCCGGTCACCCAATTCGTAGAAGAAGTAGTTACAAGATACCATCAGCGCCTGTGCGGCATTGACAGAGCCGTGGGTATAGCCGTAGCCGGAGTATGCCAGACAGGAGACGGAGAATCCGTCATACTTATCAAATTTACCCTTGTCGTATATGGGGGTTTGGGAGTCGATATGCTTGCCCTCCATAGCCGTAACTACCATGCTCATTTTGTAGGTGGAGCCGGGAGGATAAGTGCCCAACAGCGCACGGTTATATAGGGGTTTATAGGGGTCTGCCGCAATTTCTTCGTAGTTTTCAAAGAATGTGGACAAATCATAAGAGGGATAACTGGCGCAGGTGAGTATCTGACCGGTTTTTACGTCAATGGCCACCACTGCGCCACCCTCGGCCTCTGTTCCCTTTGGCATAGTACCGTCTTCATAAGGCTTCTGGTTTCGCAGTCCCTCAATAATCCCGCCCAGAGTATCCTCTGCTGCCATTTGCAGGTTAATATCGATGGAAATTTCCACGTTGGAACCTGCCTGGGGTTCTGACAAGTACCGGGAACTTACCAACGTTCCGTCCATGGTTACCGTATCTTCCCGCCAGCCGTCAACGCCGTGGAGATACTCTTCGTAGGCCTTTTCCAGTCCGTCTTGACCAACTTCTGCATCCATTTCATAGCCGGGAATGTTTTTATAGTACTCCCACTGCTCCGCATTCATCGCGCCCACATATCCCAAAATATGGGCTGCATATTTCGTGTTATATTCCCGGACAGTGGATGCTTCTACGTTCATACCGGGGATATTCAGTTCCACAACAGCGGAAAGTTCCTCGTCCGATGCGTCGGATAAAAAGACATAACTGGGCAGGCTGGATACGCAGTTGCGCAGTGTCAGTTCATAGCGCAAGCCAATCACTTTCCGGGCTTCATCATCTGTCCATTCCTCCGGCATTTTGTATCGTTCCCGGAGTTTTTCCACCAAAAGGGGCGCTGTAATATCCGAGTCCAGCCCCTCCATGTATGCAAGGAATGCCTGGAAATAATCCTGATAGGCAGAGTTATATTCGCTTAAGGTATAGGTAAAGGGGCGTTCTTCGGAAATAGGGAAATGTTCCTTGTAGGTAATTCCCTCGCTTTCGCACCGTTTCACCAACTGATAAAGGTAGTCATTGGTGCCGGTAGCAGTCAAAAGCACATAGTGGTTAATTACCAAGTCGTAACTTGCCCGGTTGCCCACCAACAAATTACCGTTTTTGTCCATTATGTGTCCTCTTGACGCTTTTACTCGGGTAAGAGTGGTAAAGGTTGTGGTGTTGTCCGTATTTCCTCCGGTGTCAATTATTTGCACCTTGTAAAGCCAAAAAGCGAAATACCCCAAAACCAGTATAAATGCCGCCAACAAAAGGGTGACACGGAATTTACTTATTCTTTCCATGGTTCACCTCCGATTTTTCCAATAGCAAGTAGCATGGGATAAAGTGCCGGGGCAGTTACCAGCGTAATGATAGCCGTAATGCAAAAACCCAGAATTCTCGTCCAAATGGTCAATCCCAAAAACAGGCCAATGGCAAACACCCCAAGTTCATATAAAAACATAGCGATGGATACGCACAGCATAGCGGCAGGAAAACCGCTTTGCAAATAGGCCTGCCGAAAGATGGTCGCACCAATGGCAATCACCGTAATGAGCACCATGGCATAAGGCCCGGGGGCAGTGCCGGAAAAAAGATACAGTAGCGCCGCAATCAATGCAAAAACACTGCCGCTTTGAGTGCCCTCCAAAACACAAATCAGAAAAAGGGCGCAAGGTACCAATTCCGTAGACGCCCCAAAGATTCGCAAGTGGCAAAAAATGACATCTTGCAGCACAGACAGCGCCAAAAGCACTGCCCCATATAGCACCCATTTTAAGAGTGTTCTTCTTTGTTTTTGTGTCAAATGCAACCAGTCCGCCAAACCCAAATTTGGCTTGTCCGGTCGAAATTCGTTCTTTTTCGCCATCGTTTTACCCTACATTATATTCCGTTACAATAAAGACCTGCTCCAACGCCCGCACATCTGCCGCCGGGCGCAAAAGGGCATATTTGGCAACGCCGGTATCGTCAAAACCTGCATCTACCACATATCCCAAAATCAAGTTCCGGGGGTAAACCGTAGAACCGGTGGTTACCACCTGGTCATTGTTTCGAATGGTTGCAGAACTGGGTAGATAATCCATACGCAAAAGTCCGTCAAGACCGGAAGAATACGCGCCCTGCACCATGCCGTTATAGCCGGAAGATGCGATGGTGGCACTGATTTCCAAAGAGGAGTCCAGCACAGACTTCACAACCGAATAGTTACTGCCCACCTGACTCACCAGACCCACCAGTTCTCCGGATTCAGTAATCGCACACATGCCCGGCTCAATGCCTGCATTGGTGCCCCGGTTAATGGTAAAGGTATTAGACCATTCGTTGGAACTCCAGGAAATAATATAGCCATCGGTCAGTTTATAATCCTCGTTGGTGTCCGTCAGTTTCAAAAGTGCCCGAAGCCGGTCATTTTCCCGGGCGATGGAATCGGCGCTGCGGGCATCGTCCTGAATTTGAGACAACTGTTCTTTCAGTTCGTTATTCTCCGCCACCACAGACTCATAGCGGAACATATAACTGTATAACTGTTCTGCCTGCTCTGTGAGTTTGCTTACACCGGTACGCACCGGGGCAAGAACACCCTGCACCACCATCTCCGGCAATTTCAATCCGGTCAAACTGCTGACCACCGCCAAAAGAATTGCCAAAAGCACAGCGATTACAAGCACAATCCGTATCCGGGAAGTGAAAAATCGTTTCATTTTATCCCTCCATAAAAAGGCGCAATTTCCATTAAAATTTGATGCAGGCGGCAAACCGGAAGTCCCATTATGGTGTAATAATCCCCGGTAATACCGGTAGCAAACAGCGCCGCGCCGCCTTGAATGGCGTAAGCGCCGGCTTTGTCCATAGGTTCGCCGGATTGCACATACTGCACAATCTCCTCCCTGGAGAGGGAGCGAAATCGGATTTTTGCCACCTCCGTGCAGGTTTTGCACACATCACCGAAAAGCACGGTCATTCCGGTCATTACCTCATGGGTTTTCCCGGACAGAAGCGTCAGCATTTCCACCGCCTCTACCTCATCTTTGGGTTTGCCCAAAATTTTTCCGTCACACACCACGATGGTGTCCGCCGCTACAATGATTTCCTCTTTGTTCTGCCGGCAAGCATAAGCCTTCAGCCGGCTGACTCTCGCCACTTCCCGCCGGGGGGATTTGGTGCTGTCCATTGTTTCATCAATATCCGCCACCCGTACAGAAAAAGGCAGATGAAACAGTCCCATCAGTTCCTTTCTCCGGGGGGATTGGGAAGCGAGAATTAACTCCATATCCAATGCATCCTTTTCTTTAGTCCAGTCCCCGGTAGTACAATCCTCTTGTGCAGGCACCGGGGTTAAAGTCCATAGGCGCAGACCAACTGTGTATTATCTGGTCCACTTCTTTGGGGTTTTCTGTGGTAAAGGACAACCGGGCGCCCCACAATCCCAACCGGGAGAGGGAGTCCATCCGGTCTAACCAGTAGAGTTTTTTGCCGTTAAGCAGTACACTGCGGCAGGTATCTCCATCCCGCACCACTGGGAAATCTGCGCCGGTTTTGTCCGTTAACTTTATCGGCCCTAAATGGCAGGAGCACTCCCCAGTCCGTCCCCGGAACAGGCAGTTTTCCGTAATCATTAAGGGCATTCTTCCGTAAACAAGCAGTTCGCAGGGAACGGGCTTGCTTAAATCGCGGATTTGCGGAAGTGTCATTTCAAAACTCAAGCAAGCAGATTTCAGTTCCAGTTCCTTGGCGCTGTCTATGGCGGCAGAACTGAAAAGATTCAGTCCAAAATCTCCTCTTGCCCGCATACCACATTCTCTTGCGGGAATCAGCAGTCCCAAGTTGCCAACCAAAACCTCCCGCACACCCAGCGCCCGAACAGTACGCATATCATTTTTCAGTTTCGGAATATCTCCGTCGTGAACAATCCGGGGGAGTACGGCGCAAACATGCTGGGTAGATGCCAATTCCCGGCAAAACGCCGGATCTGCCGTCAGCAAATGTATGGGCACATACACCACCGCCGGTTTCTGTTTCAGAAGTTCCGGTGTCAGTTGTTCCCGGGTGGTTACCTGAACCGTCATTCGGGGGCTTTGCCGACTGCCGGGATGCCGGGGCGGCAATGTCCGGCGGCCGATTTTCGGGGCGTCCCGCCGTGCTCTTTTGGCGGTAAGCAAATTCAGCACATCCCGCCGCATAGTGTTGATCGCTGCGGCAGAAAGTGTCTTTCCCGGTGTCAGCCGGGTATCCACATAGGTGCAGTAATAGGGCGTACCGCCGGTCTTTGTCAGCCGGGGCTCCAGAGTTTCCCGGGTTAATTCCAGCACCCGGGCATTTTCCGGAACCGGACCGTTTAAGGTGCAGGTATGCCCCTGATTATCCGTAACCGTAATGGAACTTGTCATATCCCCCATGGTAAACTGGAAAGTCACCGGTACCAAACCGTTTTCCGTATTCTCATAGGTTTGGCGCATTTTCTTATAAAACGCGCTGTTTTCCCCTTCATCCATACGGGTACCGAACATATCCTGCCCGGTTTTTCCCCGGTAGTAGCCGTCGGTGAAACCTTGCCGGTTAAACGCGGCGTAAAGAGTATTCATCATATCTTCGGTGACATAGCCGGTATCCAGCGCCCGGCGATATACGCCGGTAACGGCGGCAACGTACTCCGCCCGCTTCATTCTGCCCTCCAATTTCAGGGAGGCGACGCCCATGGATTCCAAATCCTGCAAATA
>JAZOXE010000154.1:0-12437 GCA_045659525.1 Faecousia sp.
TTGGCCTCCGACTTACTTAAACTAAAACGCAAAGTAATATTAATGGAAAAGTTTGAAATTTTATGATATAATCAGTTCGATAAATAAGAATTTGTAGGTGAGATAAAGGAGATATATTTATGTCGATTTTGTTTGTCAATGCCTGTGTGCGCAAAAATTCAAGAACGCTCGTGCTGGCGAAACATATTTTAAGCAATATGTCGGGTGAGGTCATAGAAGTAAATTTAAATCAAGAAAATATCGTGCCTTTGAACTGCGAACTTCTTGAAAAACGCGAAAGATTGATAAGCGGCCAAAACAAGAATGACCCTATGTTTTATTATGCAAGGCAATTTGCAGAGGCTGACGAGATTGTTATAGCAGCTCCGTTTTGGGATCTTTCATTCCCCGGAATTCTAAAAGCATATATGGAACAGATTACGGTTTCAGGAATTACTTTTGAATATACCAACGGCATACCTTGTGGGCTTTGCAAGGCCAAAAGCCTGACCTATATTACAACTTCGGGTGGGCCGATATTTGCGGATTTTGGCTACGAATACATCAAGACGCTTGCCAAGAACTTTTATGGAATAAACGGAACAAAAGCATACAGAGCAATGAATCTTGATGTGAATATGATTTCTGCGGAAGACGTGCTAACGAAGGTGGATATCTCCGTAGTTGAGTGAGAATGGGTTAAAAAGTTTTTATGTGTAAAATACCGGTATCTAAATCGGTGCAACTTGCCAACAATGCGAACCGATTTAGATATCGGCGCAGAAAATCCAGTAACTACAATGGTTACTGGATTTTTTATCCCATTTTTTCAAGTGAAACTGGGTAGATATCCTAAGCCCAGAACGGCTTTCGGGGAGGACTTGAACGATATGCCAGAGCAATTTAGGATGGAAAAAGCGATAATTATATGATATAATTAGTATGATGAACGAATAATTTCATGAACAATTCGCACTCTACCGCAGGTTTACATCTCCTCACTAAACCAATGGTAGGTGTATTTTATGCGAAATTGCTGATACATTGTATGCAAAGGAGGTGGCCTATGGATCAAATAAAAATCGGAAGGTTTATTGCCGAGTGCAGAAAAAAGGAAAAATTAACACAAATGCAGTTGGGAGAAGGGCTGGGAATCACAGATAAAGCCATATCCAAGTGGGAACGGGGCATCGCTTTGCCTGACACTTCGATTATGCTTGAACTGTGTGATATACTCGGCATTAGTGTAAATGAATTATTAAGTGGGGAGAAAATCAATATGGAAAATAACAGTCAAAAAAATGAACAACTTTTGATTGAAATGGCAAAGGAATTAGAAAAGAAAAACAAAACTATTTGGAATGCAATGTGGACGATTATGACGGTGAGTATCATTGGTCTGATCGGAGGTCTTGCGATTATCGGTTTTTTTATACCAAAAGGCCCTTGGATGCTCGTTGCAATATTTACGCTTTGCGTGGTCTTCATAATACCTTGCTTCTATGCATTAAAACTTGAGGTCAGTGTAGGTGCTTATAAGTGCAAAAACTGTGGTTATGAGATCGTGCCTACCTATATGCAGGCGCTAAATGCCATGCACAGAGGAACGACTCGGTATTTGAAGTGTCCGAAATGTAACAAACGCACTTGGTGCAAAAAGGTGTTGAATAAGTAGAGTCCAATTCGTTGGTCTGTTGCAGCCTTAACGTCTTTTTCGATACTACAAGACGAAAAAAGTCATCCCAACCGGGATGACTTTTTTGGCAAATTATATCAATTAAACTTGGTTTGCCACCAACATCGGGCAAAAATCGGCGCCTTTTATGTTGCAATTCAGGCAATCGTCTGCGCCTTTTTCTTTTGGATGACCTGAAATACTACGACAATGCCTGCCAGACCCAGACCGATCAGATCGGTTACCAGGCCGGGATAAATTAGCAGCAGACCGCCTACAGCGCTTACAATACGCTGATACCAGGGCATCCGGTGCATCAAGAAACCTTGCAAAGCCGCAGACACACTGAACATACCAACCAATGATGTTATGGCAATCTGAATAACTTCCCAAGTGTTGGTATCGATGAGGAGCATTGCCGGATTTAAGGCGAACACAAAGGGTACAATGAAGGCGCCGATGGCCAACTTGGTAGAGGTGAAGGCGGTCTTCATAGGGTTAGCCTGGGCAATAGCTGCACCTGCATAAGCAGCCAGCGCTACAGGAGGCGTAAGGTCTGCAACGATACCGAAATAGAATACGAAGAAATGGGCTGCGATCATAGGAACACCCATCTGCACCAAAATGGGGGCGCAGGTGGCGGCCATGATGCAATAGTTGGCAGTGGTGGGAACACCCATACCCAGCACAATACAGCAGAGCATCGTTAGCAACAGAGCGATGATCACTTGGTTGCCGGCTAATGCAACAATGCCATTAAACAACTTATATGCAAGACCGGTAGAACCAATAATACCGGCAACGATGCCGGCTACACCGCAGGCAACTGCCACAGTAATCATACCTTGGCCGCCTGCAGCCAGCGCTTCCAAAAGACGCTTGGGTGTCATTCGGGTATCCTTATTGAACATGCTGACAACAATGGCAACCACAATTGCAATGGCGGCAGCATAGGCGATGGACCGGGTGCTGGTTGCTACCAGGTAGATCAATAAAATCAAGGGCAGTAACAGATAGGTCTTCTTCAGCAGAGGTTTCAGCCGAGGCATTTCTTCCTTGGTCAGACCGCGCAGGCCTTCTCTCTTTGCTTCCAGATGGACGGTAATGAACACGCCGGCAAAGTACAAAACTGCGGGAAGAATGGCTTTGAGAACTACATCAGAATAGGGCACACCGATTGTTTCTGCCATTAGGAAGGCAGCCGCACCCATAATTGGGGGCATAATTTGGCCACCGGTAGAAGCGGCGGCTTCTGCTGCAGCGGCAAATTCAGGCTTATAGCCAGTCTTCTTCATCAAGGGGATTGTCACAGCGCCGGAGCCGACGGTATTTGCTACGGAAGATCCGGATACCATACCCTCCAGCGCAGAGGCTACGACTGCCACTTTGGCAGGACCTCCGGAGAAACGGCCAACCAGAGCGTTGGCAATCTGAATGAAGAAGTCGGCAATACCTGTACGCTCAAGGAATGCACCAAAAATAATGAACATTACGATGTACTTGGAGCAGACATTCACAGGCGTAGAGAGAATACCTTCCTTGGAGTAGAACAAAACACGAACATATTCTGTGATCCGGGCCAGTATATCAGGGTTGGTTGAACCCCAAATCAAGGCGTACACCAGAAGCGCGCCGGCCACAAGCAAAATGGGAAGACCAACGCACCGACGGCAGAGTTCTACAAGACAGGCAATACCCAGAATGCCAATGACTACCTCATAAGGCATAATGGAAAACTTGGCAACGATTGCGTTGGCGTTGAGCATATAATACAGAAATGCGCCGGTGCCAACCAACATAAGGATGATATCGTACCAAGGCATAAAGTTAACCCGCTGCTTACCCTTCTTTGCCGGGAACATCAAGTAACCGATAAGTATAATGTATGCCATAAAACTGGTTAGGCGAATCTCATCAAGCCAGGTGGCAACCAATGTTACATAAATGCAGAAAATGGCAAAACAGGCCAAGATACAGGTAACTACCAGTTTGGCAGGACCCTCCCAAATGCGCGTATTCGACTCGCGGTCGTATTTTTTCATAACCTCGTCCAGATCCATAGGTGCCTGAACCGGGGTTTCTTCCTTCTTAAAAAGTACCATAGGAACCTCCTTATATGATAGCGGAAATGGCTGCAGCAAGAAATTGCTGCAGCCACGAAAGATTCACCTTACTTGGATTCTACGGTAATACCCTTTTCCGCGAAGTACTTGGCGGCTCCCTTGTGGAAGGGTGCAGTCATACCGCTGGTAGCATTCTCCAGGGAGAGTTCGCTACCTTTAGCGTGGTTAGTGGCAATGGCGGCGCTGTTGTCAAAGATGGCCTTGGTGATGTTGTAAACATCCTCTTCGGAAGCAGAGGTGCTGTCGATCAGAGTAGCCTTAACAGTGACGGTGGTCACATCCTCTTCCTGGCCTTTGTAGGTGCCGGCAGGAATTACATAAGAGGTGTAGTAGGGGGAACTGCTCATCAACTTGGTGGCAATATCTCCATCAATGGGAACCAAAGAAGCGCTGGAAGCCAGACACAGTTCGGTGATAGCAGGGGTGGGAGCGCCGGCAACAATAAAGGCGGCGTCAATCTTGCCATCCTTCAGGGCGTCAGTAGAATCGCCGAAGGACTGATACTGCGCTTTAATATCGTCCTCAGACAGACCGGCAGCAGCCAGGATATCCACAGCGTTGAAGTACACACCGGAGCCGGAAGCGCCAATGGAAACCTTCTTGCCTTTCAAGTCAGCAACAGACTTGATGGAGGGATCCATAGTGATCAATTGAACTGCTTCAGCATACAGACCGCCGATTACACGGAAGGAATCCAACTTGCCTTCTTGCTCAAAAGAGCGGGTGCCGGCAGCGGCGTAAGCCATAACGTCGGACTGGACAGTACCCAACTGATAGTTACCGGAGTGGATACCCAGAATATTGGCCTTGGAACCATCGGTGGAAACTACATTCACAGTAATGCCGGTAGCCGTCTTGATTTGGTTGCCCAGAACACCGCCATACGCATAGTAGGTGCCGGCAGTACTGCCGGTGCCCATGGTCATATTCTTGGAACTGCCGCAGGCGGCCAAAGACAGCACCATCAGCAGACACAGAGCAAACGTAAAAATTTTCTTCATAATCTCTTCCTCCTAATTATATGTTCTTTTTAGAAAATGCCCTAAAAGCACACATACAATTATATAATGTTTCACAAATAAATGCAAGTGCGATTTCAGTATAATCATTTGCTATTTAAAAATCAGACGACGATGTTGGCACTAACGCTTAACTCTTTTAATATTTATGTGTTGAAAAGTTTGGATAAAAACAGAAACGCAGAGAGAACTGCTGCTTTATTTACGGTTGCCCGCGGCAAAAATGCAGAAACTTTATCCGGAAAGACAGCCGTGTAATTGACAAAGTTCTTTGTGAGAACTAAAATGAACGTAGCAATCATGCTTCCTGGTCTGGCGCAAATAAACAAGGTTTTTGCACATCCGGTGGGTACGGCATATTAAACACTAAGTCTCCGGTAACATTGCATATCTGGCAAAAACGAGTGCCCTCGACTGTTACATATTCCCACGTAATAGGTGCGGAGGTATATGACTGGAACACGCCATTGGGGCTGAGTTGCACTTCTAAATTCTCCGCGCAGTAGGTCTCTCCGAGAAAACGAACCGTCGCATTCTGCAAACCACTAATCTGAATTCTTCTGCGGCAACGGTTGTCGATGATTCGGGGGGGATACTCTCTGCATTTTACAATGCCACCGTCTTGCTCCACAAAGGCGCGAATCTCTCTGTGTTCACACTTTGGGAAATGATATGTCGCGAAACCATCTTCTATGGCTGTTTCATATCCATCTAAAACAGGAGCTCCAAACGGAAAACGAATTTTTGATTTTACCGTTGTGGAATCCTGAAATACCGTCATAATAAATGCATTATTATTTCGGTGCAGCATAATCACCGGGGAGCGTTCAAATTCAGTCTTTTCAAATTGTAACGCATAACCCAGCATACCAAGTGCGGTTATTATAAGAGATTCACCCAGGAAGTAATCCTGTTCGCTAAACATTTGCAGCAAATAAGCACGGGAGACATATTTGCAGGACACTGTTCCGCGCACCCAAATGCAATTATCTTTTCGTACGCCGATAGGCCTTCCTTGCGCAGTGGCAAATACATGGGCAGAAGTACCGGTTTCGCAAATACCGCCACCACAAATTACAGGGGTGTGCATAAGTGTTCCCTGTGCCTTACCATTCACGCAAACCTCCAGTTCACCGGAAATCTCCTCTCCATAACTAAGTCCCAGAAATTCCTTAAATTTTTTACCGGATAGAATCGTATTGCCGTAAAAGATTACCTTGCCACCAGCCTGCACATATTTAAGAACTGCATCCTCAAAGGGGCTGTCGGCTTTCGGAACCGGTGTAACAATAATAGATTCTCTATAGAGGGATTTATTCTGCGCCACAAAGGCATCCGTAGACGTCACCATGGAAAGAGGCAATCCCAAATTGATTGCATCCCGCACAAACCAGTCCTCAGAATACATTTGTTTCATTTGCTGATCGCCAGCACAGTCGGAATACTCATCAAAGGGATACACCCACACCACCGGTGCCGGCGCATCCGGGAATTGCTTGATTGCCTTCATCAAATGGGGCAAAGGTTCCACAACGCAGGTATCTGGCATATTACCCAGTGCATTATCCACGCACATAATATGCATATTACTGGGGGGCATAACCTCCCCGGATGTTCCCAGCCTTGCCACACTTAGAGGTATATAAATATCATGAGGCTGCGAATTATAGCGGTCATACCAAGGGGACGTCAAAAACCACGGATCGTGAATATAATAGCGGAATAAATACCGATCCTTCGGCAACTTTGCAACGCGGGACATATATCCCATAACCTCCAGGCCATAATCGCCATTCAACGCCGCCCATGGGGAATTGGGAGGTGGCAGCAAATTATAATCTCCTGCATAGATTTGCTTCAGAGGCACGCCGTCCCGAGCAAGATCCATTCCCATAGACATATTGGTTCCTCGTACCTCAATGGCAAAATCCCCCAGTTCCTGCGTAAACAGTTTCCAGAAGGTTTCTACCTTTTGTTTCGTCTCCTCAAGCGCCTCCGGATAAAATTGCTCTCCGTCAAATACCACGCCGGTGGGCGACCATGTATCCTTGCCAAAGCCAAATCCGTTGCTAAGCCAAATAAAATCAAAGCCCATATCCTTCATAAAACGATGCGCCTGCCGTCCCATGAAGGTGCCAAACGGTGTCCCTTCCGGAACGCCATCCGGGAAGGTGGCATAAGGAAAATCATCTGCCTTCATATTTTCATAAGCGCAGATCATCACGTTGCCGCTGGTAGCGTATCCCGAGCATAGTTCATTATGACGCACATACTTAAACGATGACATAGCAAACTCCGGGCCCGGATCAAAAGTTGTTCCGACTCTGATGGGAACGTTTTCTCCCAAAATCTCCTTGCCGGCTTTTTTAAGTTCTTCCACAATTCTTTTCAGAATCCCGTAGGTCATCTTGGGCGGGTCCTGCATATAGGTATACCCCTCCGAATAACTGCCATCAGACTGCTTTCTGGGCGCATCGGACACCCAATAACACCATTCTATTTGTGTCTGCATATCGCCGGTATAATCCAGAAGTTCGCTTCCATCACCCGTCCAAAGCATAATGCTGGCCTGCTCTGCCTGCTTGAGAAGCAATTTCCACTTATCAAACACTTCGTGGCACACCTGCTGGATATACGCAGGATCTGTTTTCTTAAACCCTTTGCAGGTCATTTCTAAAGTAATGTCCTTCATTTAGATCCTCCTGTTCTGTCATGCAATTTTCAGAGAATTGTGATGTCTATTTTATGATTACGCTCTCAATGCCAAGCACATTTGCGATCTTTTGAACTGTCTCGGCATGATGACCGATACCCAATGCATAATGGTGAGTGGGGCCTTCCATGACCCATTTCTTGATAAACTCCCGGGTTGTGGGCTCAAAGAAGCCACGGGTGTTTGTATTGCCGGTGGGCGGAATCGGACCTTTTTTAGACCAACCCTCGCCAATAACAAACTTAAATTTTCCGTTTGCTGTTTGCGTAATACCCAGCATTGTTATCGGACCTTCTTTGATTTTGAACTCTACAGATGCACCGCTTCCGGGCTTTCCGTGGAATTTAGTCAAACTGCGCAAGATAGGTTTTCCTTCCGCGATAGCAATATGGTGCGGACCGTCATGCCCTACGAGAATGAAATCCTCCTCAAAATCAAAGGGATGGAACTCTGCAAAACTTCCGCCAATGTTCAGCCTGTCCAGAATCAGCATTGCAATGCAGGTCTTTACGTCAAACTCTCCGCACATAGGTATACCCTGCGCGTTTAAGATCGAATTGCCTACGATGAAGGAGGTTGCCGTTTCCCGGGCAATCGTTCCCTCTGTACCTTCATAGTAGTAAGCAAGACCGGTAAGTTGATATTTTTCCACGAATCGGTCAAGCGCAGCCGCCCCCCTTGCTGCTCGTTCTAGATCCGGCTCTGTCAATTTTCTGGTTACCGGGTCGCTCTTGGGGTCGGGGGTTTCAAATTCTTTCAGGATCAAAGCCTTTTTACTTGCAATTTCTTCCTCTGTTACTGCCTCGTATTCCCGTACCACATCGTCGATTTCCAGCAGAGGAATATGCAGTCCAAAAGCAGCCGCTACCGCAGTAGGATCTGCGTGCATATCGTACATACTCTCCAGTACGTGGCCCATCAAACCGATCCGTGCACCCTTTAGACTATGGAGCACCTTTGCAATATCGCACCACTGTGTCAGTTCCTTATTTGCCTGCGCATCATTGTAGAGCGTTCCAATAATAACATCCTGCACCGGCTTTCCGTAACGGATTGCAACGCCGGTAAATTCCGGTACGGAGCAGATGTTGTCATTTTCCAGTTGCATAAAGGTAGATGCTTTGGTATAATCTAATCCCTTGCGTGGTTGCAACGCCAGCAAAACAATGGGTAGGTCTGTAAGTTGTACAATGGGCGCAAACACCGAAGAAGTTGCGTAAGTGATCATGTTGCACAAGATTAGATCAATCTTATCTCCGCGGATCCGTTCTGCTACTTCATAGGCCTTCGTGTTGCTATCGACCATTCCATAATCAAAAACGCATACCTCCTTCTCTTCCACCAGTGCAACTGTTTCCCGGTGGTAACGGATTAAAGATTCTTCCAACCCTTCAAACTGCTCAAAATATACTCCGTGGACAACACTAAAAAATGCTATATTTGCTGTTCGCTTTGTTTTTCTGTTAATCATAACAGTCACTCCCTTCTTTTTAATCTTATCAAGGTGTCCCGGAACCTACAATGGAAAAAACAGATACAGAATTTGTAAAAAATAAACATCGGAGGCGCATTATGGTATTTCAAGAAATAATCCCCTTTGTTCGGTTTGCAAGGTACCACCATATTAGGAAAGACTCCGTATGTAATACTTGGATTCCCTGCGATGCCAGACTGTTCTATACACTTTCCGGAGAAGGTACCATTTTAGCCGACGGACAGACCTTTCATATGGCAAAAGGCAGCGCGATCTTGATTCATCCCGGTGTGGAATATTCTTATCAATACGAAGGTTGTGACACGAAGTACATCGTCCTAAATTTTGATTACACCCGGCAGATGAGTCATATTCATGTACCGGTACCTCCCATAGAAAAAGGATCCGACACTTCGGTAAAACTAATTGACAATGTGTATTTTTCTGACATTCCAGCCCTTAATACGGTGTTGCATGTTCCACAGATTGAGCAAATCGAAAGCATCCTGATTAAGGCTGTCCGGGAGCACTCCGAACGGCTTATGGGATTCAGCCTCAGTACTAGCGCACTGCTGACACAGGCTTTGCTTGCGATTTATAGACAATACAGTTCCGTGTTTTTGTCCCACGATAGCCGTCTTTCGGAGATACTAAACTATATTCATCGAAATTACGGTCGCCGTCTGACGAACCAAGGCATTGCGCAGGAATTTAACTACCACCCCAACCATTTGAGCAGGATAATCAAAGCGGGTACAGGTATGCCATTGCATCAGTACTTACTGCAATATCGTATTTTAAAAAGTATTCAGTATCTGGAAAGCGGTTCCTATAGTATAAGTCAAATCGCGCAGATGTGCGGTTTCTATGATGTCTATTACTTTTCCCGCTATTTTAAAGAAATGATGCAGGTAACGCCTTCTGCATATATGAAGGGTAAGCGTCGATATGACTAAAATAACCGGCAGGGCTTCGGAATTCCGAAGCCCTGCCAGTTTATTCAACATTATTAAGCAAACATTATGCGCAACAATTCTACTGCAAAAAGCCAGTGCATCTGTCGCGTGGGATGATTCATGTGGTTGGCAAGCAGTCGATCTGTATCCACACCGTTTTTAGCCATTTTTTCCCAAGTCCGGTAACAATCGCAGATCGGCACGTGCATCTCCTCGCATACCTTACGCGCCCGATTTAGAAAACACTCCAAGACACCGTCATTTTGTCTTTGTATGATTTTTTGAGTAACCTGCTTCAGTTCTTCATTGGCAAAGAAACCGCCATCTTTTGTTGCCATCATATTGGGTGTCATAAAAATAACTTCGATACCCCGTGCCTGCAGTTTTTCAAAAATGCCCTGCAGAGACTCCGTGTACTCTTCCAGATAAGTCATTCCGGCAGTAGCATCATTTAAGCCGAAGCAAACCACCACCAAATCCGGGTTGCGAGAAAGAACATCCCGCTCCAGTCTGCGAAATCCGTTAGAAGCACCGCAACCGCCGATTCCGGCATTAACGGTAGTGATCGGCACGTTGGGAAATAACTCTATCAGCAATTTCTTCAATTTATTTTGGTATCCACTTTCCTGATCGCACACACCTTGAAACTTTCCACCCGGCGTTTCCAGCATTTCGAAGCATCCTTGGGTGATACTATCTCCTAAAAATGCAATGGTAACCGGCTCTGCCTCGTAGAGATTTTCTCCCTTGCGGACAATTTTTTGAATGATTTCCATAGAGAATCCCCCTTTTTATTATTTGTCCCATTGTTCATTGCATGAGAAATCTATCCACATACACAATTTACAAACGCTCTAAACTAATTGTTGTTTATTCTACTGTATCCCTAAAACCTTGTCAACCCTCCTGAGAAAGTCTCCAATTTTCACGCCTTACGCATCAAGTTGCGATGCTTGGTGTGGTTGCTGGTGTTGCTTTTATTTCTTTACTGTAAGGTTTTGGATCCAGTCACCGCGCTTAATGAAGTAGAAACCAACGCTGCATTTAATTAAATCCATACCGTTGCACAGTGCATAAATTACTAAAATATGCAGAGCCGTATACCGACTACATACAAAGGCAATGGGGAGCATCAGAACCCAGATGGCGCCGCAATCAAACAGGGAAGTGATAATAGTCTTGCCACCTGCCCGGAGGGTAAAGTATACCGGGAAGATGTAGGCCTGCAGGGGCATTGTAACTGCGGAGATGAGGATCAGCCCCTGTGCCAGTTTTTGTACTTCCGTGGAGGTCTGGAACAGCATAGGGAATACGCCGGACAGTGCCGCGGTAAGCACACCGCAAGCAATGCCACAGGCAACGCCCAGCGCCAGATATTTTCGATTGTGGTCAAAGATTTCATCACGATGTCTCCCGGCACCCAACATTTGTCCCATAATGATGCCTACTGTGTTGCCCAGAGAACGGAAGGCAGTTGCCGTCAGATTATAAATGGTGGTGGAGATGCTCAATGCCGGCACAACATCCAAACCACACCGGGAATAGCACTGGTTCAAAAAGGCCATGCCTACTGTGTAGAGCGCTTCGTTCAGTAGTAGGGGCATTCCCTTGAGGGTGATTTGCTTAAAGAGTTTTCCGGGGATATAGAAACCACGGAAAAGACCTTTGACATAGGGGTTTTTCTTGGGGTTTAGATGCATCCACAGGATCACAATGAGCATTTCCACATACCGGGAAGCCACGGTTGCAATGGCCGCGCCCCGGACACCTAATGCCGGTGCGCCGAAATGTCCGAAAATCAGAATGTAGTTACCGACTATATTGACACCCATAGCGATGATGCCGGCTACCATCGGAACGGCAGGATAGCCACATTCCCGAAGTGTACTGGCATAGGCGCTTGTAATGGCAAAGGGAAGTACGCCCCAAAGCATAAGAAACAGATATTGCCTGCCGTAGTGGAGGGTTTGCTCCCGCACCAGCGGGTCGCCGTCTCCCTCTAAATATAAACCGATGAGTCCGTCACTGCCGAAATAGCAAATGCTGCAGCCTAAAACCGTCAGCAGCAGACATATCAGCAGTTTATACCGGAAAGCATAGCGGATGCCATCATGGTCTTGCGAACCGAAAAACTGGGTGGTAAAAATACCTGCGCCGGCGGCACCGCCAAACAGACAGATATTCAGCACAAATAAAAGATTGTTATTTACGATGGTGACAGCGCCGATTTGGGCGGTGTCTAACTGACCAACCATCACATTATCCAACATGGAAACCAAATTGGTAATCAGATTTTGCATCATAATCGGCAGGGCGATCATGAGCACTTGACGGTAAAATCTTCTGTCGCCGATCAAACTATTTTTCATATGTGATTCCTCCGTAGTGCACTTTGGCTATCCTATCATATCTCTCTATAAAAATCCAGCACTTTCCTAATTTTTACAAAAAACCGTTACCAAAAGAGGGGGGGGTATCGGCTCTCTTTTGGTTTCTGT
>JAZOXE010000155.1:0-3449 GCA_045659525.1 Faecousia sp.
AAAGGTCGGAGCGGTCACGAATTGCAACTATTTCCCGGTCAGTCATTTTTGTTTAGCGCGTCAAGCACCTGCGCCAAAAGGTCATCCGGCACACGGGCAAGGCTTATATTCGCGTCAACTTCATCGGCTTTTACTTTGGCGTTAAGTTCCTGTGTCACGCGATTCTGCCAGTGTTCCGGGTCGCGGTTAACCAGTGCAAAGATAACCGCCGTAACGTTCGGAAGAATCTTTTTATTTGTTGTAGTCTTCCGCTTGATACGCAATTTACCCGGATTCTCTGGGTCTTGTTCATATTCTATCTTTGTTTCCTCATATTCCTCTCCGCAGATAAGCTGTTTGAGTGACTTCCTGGCATCTTTCAAAATTCCATCTAATTCCCATTGTTCAAACTCCTGTCTTGCCCTTTTTATCGCATCGGAAAAATCAGGTTTATTTTTAAGCCAACCATAAAATGAATCCAAGCAGATACCAGCCCTTGCTGCCGCGACTTCATTAGATTCTCCCTGCGCAATGCTTTCACATATTATTGCCACACGGTCTGCATCGTATTTAGTAGGTCTTGCCATAAATTATTAATTTTTGCAAAGATATTTATTTTCTTAATTAAAAATAAAATTAAATGGCGAGAAATATTATTTATCCCGCCATTATTATAATTATTAGCCAATATTAATTATTTTATGCCCGTAGAAGAAAATCCCCCAATACGTTCTGTCTGAGGATTTCGAAGTTCTTCTCTTACCACTTCCTGCATAATGTCATAAAATACAGGGACAAGAATAAATTGGGCTATTTTTCGGCCGGCTTTTACTATTATGGGTTCTTTTCCAGTATTAATTAAATGAATATGGATTTCCCCATGGTAATCGGCGTCTATCAATTTCGCCCCAACTATTACTGATGAAGGAATATCATCTGCGGCAGATTTATCTATTCCGCATTCCCTTTTAGCTGTCAGTGATGAAGAAACGCCTGATTTATCTACTGCAATTAATGCACAATGCTCTGGAGATGTAAACTTTGTTAGTCATTGTCTTTAATTTTTATTGTTCCGGCTATTGGGCCGTCCGTTTGTCATTTAATACTGCAAATATAAGCATAAAAATTTAATAAACAATTTTTTTTAGAAAATTTTTTCATTTTTTTTGCGTTGTAATATCCGGCCCGGGTTGGTGGTGTTGTTGCTGCCTCTGTTCCGGCCCTCATAAAGCCCCGGCCCCCTCTCTCCCTCTCTCCCTCTCGCGCGCGTGCAGGTTCTCGCGCGTGCAACACTTGGCTCTCGCGCGTGCACAAGCTAACCGACTTCTCGCGCGCGTGCCGCCTTCACCTCTCGCGCGTGCAAAGAAAAACCCGGTTTTACCCGGGCCTCTCTCGCGCGCGTGTGACTTCGCGCGTGTGACTTCGCGCGTGCGTCAAATCATCATAAAAACCGCCGTGTAAGTCGAAAGGAATGCAACCATTTCCAGCCAAAAGTTCCAAGTCCTTACCCCAGTAAGCAAACAACAAATAGTGCAAAGAATAAGATGCGCTGGAAGAATCCACCAAAGCGGCGGCGCATTAAAGACAATATACAGTATAGACCAAAGAGCGCCGAGCAGGGCCAGCGCGGAATGGACTGTCGAAACTCTTTTGTCCCGGTCATAGTTCGGCGTGAAGGCTATGAACATAATACAGACCGTGCAGAGGAATCCGCTGAACTGCCACGCCTTCCCAATGCTCAACTCCAGCATTACCGGGAGCAGCAGGGCCGGAGCAAGGAACGTGAACACAGTCCACCAGTTTACAAGATAGTTATCCCGGCAAAGCGGGCCATAGGCCGAGTAACAAGAGCGCAAGCCGAAGCGGCACACGCACCAAACGACAAAGCCGAAGAAAAGAGCGGCTGACAAAGCAGCGATAATGAAACAAGCCATAGTATTTATTTTTATCCAATCTTATAGACAAACATTCCCTCTTTCCACAATCCGCGTTTCTTGGCCCTTTTCACGGCTTCCTTCTCATCGCGGGCGAAAATAACACTACCTCCGACATTCCATTTCGGCAGGTTGTATCTTCCACTCGTTTCCGCTTTCGGGCGATAGGTTGTGTCTTTCGGTGGCTGCGGATTGACCGAGCCTGCCAGCATTGCACCAAAAAATGCCATTAATCTGATTTGTTTGTTCATCTTCTCTCTTTTACGCAAAGATAATCATTTCCCCGGAAATACAAGTTATTTGCGGCAAAACTCCCGTATTTTGGCCTTATAGAGTTTATCCGTATAAGTTATTAGGCCGACCCTTATAAGCCCGAAATAGGGCCTCTTTTGGGCATTACACAAAAATAACCGGGGAGCATCGCTGCCGCCCGGCTAAACCTTAACTTAATTATTAGTATTATGTACGCATACAAAGTTAATTATTTTTCTTGTATTCCGCAATTTTTTCGACAAGCCTCATAAACTTGCGCTCGCGCTCGGCATCTACATCTTCATACCCAAAGATAACGGCCATTTGCTCGCACATTATCTGAACATCGGCGATTTCCGTAATAACGGCTTCGCGCGAGCATCTGCCGCGAGCATATTTATTGAGAGCCGAGAGCAGTTCCCCAACTTCTTCGTGAAGCATCCCAACTTGCGAAGCAGAGCCGAAGGTGTCAACTGCTGATTGCGCCAAATCGCGTTTCTTGTTTTTAATTTCGGAGAGAGGCGGATTAGTGTGCCTTGAAAACCTTGCATCGTGAGGGGCTTCCAAACGCCCCCCGTCCTGCACTTCGGGCGCATCAAATAACGAGGGGTTGCTAATCTTTTCTAACATTGCGTCAATCTCCTTCTCGGCTCTCCTTGCATAGCAAAGGGTATTCGGGTCGCGCGTGTAGAAATAGTCCTTTTGGAATTGCCGCATCTTGCGCACTGCTTCAACAAATTCTTTTATCATATTTATTCCTCCTTTCTTGATTTTAATATTTTTTATCTTTCCCAATATATTCTCCAAAGTCTTTACAATTCCTTCTGTGACGGCACTCCTTGCAATCCTCGCAGCAATACCAATGGTACTTTGAGTGCATTTCGAGTTCGTCAGTTGCAGCACCAAGTGCTATTCCTGTCAATAATCCTAAAAGTAACATATCTATTTCTCATTTCTTGCGTTAAGATGAATTGCTCCCCATTCAGCGAAGTGGCGAGCATACATTTCAAATTCGGTTTTAGGTAATACTCCTTCTACTTCTTTTTGATTTGAAGGGGATAGCCAGTTTTGCCAACACGCATCAATTTCTTCCTCCAAATCCACCTCCGGCTTCGGCTCGCTACCATTTTCGTGACCGCAAGAAAATGGTTCCTGCCGCTCCTGATGGAGATACTTGTGTATTCTTTCGGCGGCTTCTTGTGGTGTATGTCCGTCCCATTCATCTGCAATTTCTTTTTCGGGAACTTGAAATAAATCCCAATCCTTGAGTTCATAGTGATTAGA
>JAZOXE010000156.1:0-15449 GCA_045659525.1 Faecousia sp.
AAAGTCCGGCAACCGCTAAAACAACACTAATCGGCACCATTTTAGATGGCTTTTTCCGAAGGAAAAGACCTAAAATGGGAACAATAACGATGTACATTGCCGTGAGGAAACCGGATTTACCCGCATCGGTGTCTACCAACCCGATTTGCTGAAGATTGACGGCAAGGAACAGAGGAATACCGCAGAGGATTCCCGCTTTCCATAGGGTTTTGTCCTTCCATCGGGAGAGGAAAGTTTTTCCGTCATCTTTTCCTCTGTCCAAAAAATAAATCAAGGGGAGCAACGCCAAAACCGCGGCAAAACACCGGGTTGCCTGAAAGGTGAACGGACCGATATAATCCATACCCACGCTTTGGGCCACAAAGGCAGAACCCCATATTACCGTAGCCAAAAGCAAAGCCAGGCTACCCTTCACTTGTTTACTCATTTTATCACCGCTTGTAATCTATCACATTCGAGCAAGAAATACAAGGCGGTAATTGCATTTTTTCACCCGGATTGCTATAATAAGGAAAATCGGAGGTATCAATATGGCTGAAACAATGAAAATCAGAAAACGCAGTGAAATTCCTGCGGAAGACACATGGGCGTTGGAGGATTTATACGCGACCGACGAACTTTGGGAGCAGGAACTGGAAACATTAGAAACTGATAAGGAACTATTGGCATCTTTTTGCGGAAAACTTGCCGAAAGTGCGGACACTTTGTGCGCCTATATGGAAAATATGGAACGGGTGGACAGCAAGGTAGAATTGCTGGCCAACTATATAATGCGCAAAGCCGACCAAGACACCCGGAATGCCCATTATCAGGCTTTGTCCGGCAAGTTTATGAGTGTTTTGGTGGCAGTTGGTGCGGCTGTCAGTTTTGAGACACCGGAAATTGTGGCAATTTCCGAAGAAACACTGGAAACATTTTATAAAACCTGCCCCAAATTAGAGCGTTACCGCCGGTATTTAACCGATGCCCGGAGGTTAAAAGCCCACATTCTCTCCCCCCAAGAGGAGAAACTGTTGGCATCTGCCGGAGAATTGTCCCAAATGCCGGATACGGTTTATGGAATGTTTGCCGATGCGGATTTGAAATTTGACGATGCGGTGGATAGCCAGGGCGTTTCCCATCCTTTAAGCCAGGGAAGTTTTGTATCCTATGAAGAAAGTGAAGATCAGGTTCTGCGGAAAAGCGCCTATGAAAATCTGTACCGCAGTTTCAGCAATTTTAAAAATACCGCTGCCGGTCTACTCAACGGTCAAAACAAGCAACTGAAATTCTTTGCCCAAGCCCGTAATTATGAAAATGCCTTTGAAGCATCCCTTGCCAGAACCAATGTTCCTACCCAAGTGTATTTGAATCTGATTGAGGCAGTTCACAAAAATTTAGATAAGATGCACCGATATGTCCGGCTGCGAAAAAAAGCGTTAAGGCTGGAAAAACTGCATTTTTATGATATCTACACACCCCTTGTGAAAAAGGTGGACAGCAAAATTCCCTTTGCGCAAGCAAAGCAGACGGTGTACGATGCCCTTGCGCCCTTGGGGGAAGAATACCGGAAAATCCTGAAAGAGGGATTTGAAAACCGTTGGATTGATGTTTATGAAAATGAGGGTAAGCGCAGTGGGGCTTATTCTGCCGGCGCATCGGTGCACCCCTATGTGCTGCTGAACTATACCGGTACACTGGACAGTCAATTTACCCTTGCCCACGAAATGGGGCATGCGCTTCATTCCTATTATTCTAATCGTAAGCAAAATCCTATTGATGCAGACTATGTGATTTTCGTGGCAGAAGTGGCATCCACCTGCAACGAGGCCCTTTTAATGGAATACCTGCTGAAGAAAACCACAGACAAAAAGGAACGGGCCTATTTGATCAATCACTTTTTAGACCAGTTTAAGGGAACGCTGTTCCGTCAGACAATGTTTGCGGAATTTGAATTGAACATTGGAAAAATGGTGCAGGCAGGGCAGACCTTAACGGCAGACGTGCTGTGTCAGGAATACCGCCGGCTCAACGAACTGTATTATGGCCCGGATATGGTGGTGGATGATGAAATCGCAATGGAGTGGGCAAGAATCCCCCATTTCTACTATAACTATTATGTATTCCAGTATGCCACCGGTTATAGCGCCGCAATTGCCCTTTCCCGGAGAATTTTAGATGAGGGCGAAACAGCAGTAACGGATTACCTTAACTTTCTCTCCGGCGGGTGCTCCAAGAGCCCGGTAGACTTGTTAAAGAATGCAGGCGTGGATATGTCCGGTCCGGAGCCGGTCAATGCGGCGCTTTCTCTGTTTGGACAGTTGCTGGATGAAATGGAGGCGATTATCGATGGCTGATATTTTGGATATTTACCTTCCTACATTGCATAGTTTTGCAATGAATAACCCTTTTACCGGCTCTTGTGGGGCATTGCGGTTTTATATTAAGCCTACGGTGGTAAAAGAAAAGAAAGACGTTAAAATGGAGGAAAGTTCCATTACTGCGTGGTATTGGCACGGCCCTTACTGCAAGGAAAAAAGTCAGATGGAAGGGGAACAGACCTTTCCTATGTCCGAAGAAGGAAGACTTTCCTTAAAAAAGTGGCTGGAAGATAATATATAAATACAGAGAAGAAAAGCCCCAAACCGTAAACACAAACTTTGCATTTTGACGGTTTGGGGTTCTTTTGACCTCTGAATTATAGGTGGGATTCGTTAATCAGAATATGCACGTCGTCCAGTTGTTTTTGTGAAACCGTGGTGGGCGCATCCATCATAATATCCTGCGCATTTTTATTCATGGGGAACGTGATAACTTCCCGAATGGACTCTTCGCCGGTTAAAAGCATAACAATGCGGTCTACGCCGGGAGCCGCACCGGCATGGGGCGGTGCGCCGTAGGTGAAGGCGTTATACATCGCGGGGAATTTGGCCTTTACGTCTTCTTCGCCCAAGCCTACCATTTGGAAAGCCTTGACCATAATTTCCGGATCGTGGTTTCTCACAGCGCCGGAAGCGGATTCATAGCCGTTAATAACCAAATCGTACTGGTCGGCATTGATAGCCAGAAGTTTTTCTTCGTTGCCTTCTGCGTCCAAGAGGGTTTGCATACCGCCCTGGGGCATAGAGAAGGGATTGTGGCAGAATTCCAACTGACCGGATTCCTCGCCCATTTCATACATGGGGAAGTCTACGATCCAGCACATAGCATATTGTTCTTCATCAAAGTGACCGGGAATGCGTTTGCCCATCAAGGTGCGGATAACGCCGGCGGTCTTTTGCGCGGCAGTTTTCTTGCCGGCGGCCATACATACGAAAGAGCCGGGCTTTAACTGCAGTTTATCGGTCAACGCCTGGGTGTAGTCCGTAAGGAACTTGGAAACACCGCCGGTGAGGGCGCCGGTTTCATCTACTTTTACCCAGCAGGCTTTGTTGCCGGTCTGCACTTCCACATCGCTTAGAAGTTTATCAATCCATTTCCGGCCTTCTGCGAAGTTGTCCACGCAAACGGCTTTTACGGTAGCGTTTTGGAAAGGACCAAACTCGCAACCGGCGACTTCAGCGGTAATATCCTGCACTTCCAAATCAATACGCAAATCCGGCTTATCGCTTCCGTAGCGTTCCATCGCTTCGTTAAAAGGAATGTGACGGAAAGGAGCAGGGGAAACGCGCTGATACTTGCCAAATTTCTCAAATAGCGGAACCATCACATCTTCCAAAGTTGAAAGAACGTCCTCCTGGGTGGCAAATGCCATTTCCATATCCAACTGATAGAACTCACCGGGTGTGCGGTCTGCCCGAGCGTCTTCGTCACGGAAGCAGGGCGCAATCTGGAAATACCGGTCAAAACCGGAGGTCATCAGAAGTTGCTTAAACTGTTGGGGGGCTTGGGGGAGGGCGTAGAACTTGCCGGGGTGATTCCGGGCAGGCACCAAATAGTCCCGGGCGCCTTCCGGAGAAGAGGCGGTAAGAATGGGAGTGGTAATTTCCAAAAATCCCTTTTCCGTCATTAACCGACGCAGTTCCGCAACCACCTGACACCGTAAAATGATATTGGATTTTACTGCGGGATTCCGCAAGTCCAAATACCGGTATTTCAGACGGACATTTTCATCTGCATCCCGGCTCTTGTTAATTTCAAAAGGCAGGGCGTTATGCCGGCATTTGCCTAAAACGCGAATGCTTTCGGGTACAACTTCAATGTCACCGGTGGGAATTTTAGGATTCTTACTTTCCCGTTCCCGGACAGTGCCGGAAACCTGAATGGTGGTTTCTTTGTTGAGACCTTTTACGATTTGCATCATTTCTTCAGTCTCTACCACGATTTGGGTGGTGCCGTAAAAGTCCCGCAGTACCAAAAATGCAAAATTAGCGCCAACTTCCCGGACATTTTCCAACCATCCGGCCAAGGTAACAGATTTGCCCGCATCACAGATGCGAAGTTCTCCGCAGGTATGTGTTCTGGATTGTTTCATAATGAAATCCCCTTACAGTAGTTTTATCGATTTATTTTCTCACAAAGTGTCAAAAAAGTCAATGTGTTTATTTCATTGTTTGGCTGGCATTGAGCACCAAAGTGCTGTATAAAAACAATACGTCCTGACCTTGGAAAGTGATATAATTTTCTAACATTGCGCGGTTTATATATCGAATGTCCACCAAGGTAACCTTTGTATAATCTTGCACCAGGAGGGGGGCAAGACTGCTTCCGAAGGAATCCCGGAAAATAATCAGTTCCCGGTCCGTAGCAGCATTGGGGTTTTCGATTGTCAAAAGGGATTGAGAGCCGGACAGAAAAACATCATAAAGGTCTTTGGAAGTCTGTTTTTCCATATCGTAAATCTGGGTATAGGCTTTGGTTTCAAAGTTATAAACTTTGCAGGCAGACAAAAGTTCACTGTTTAGAACCGTTAAAGTTTCCGGCTTCATAGGCAGGGCTGCTTGGCCATAATATACGCCATAGAAAGGTCGGGCAAGAGCCATGGGTGTGAAATCCGATTCTTTTGCGGGCGTAACACCCAAAGCATTGGAGATTTTTTCGGCAACGGGAATCAAATTCTCCTGCCGCCAATGGGTGTCGGTTTTATAGTAATCTGCAATGCTCAAACAGTCGGTAAGGGAAATGTGGGTTGCCCAAGGCATATTTTTCTGTAAGTGGGAAAAAAGCAAATCGTAGTCCATTGTGGGATAGCCGTTTTCTTGCCCTAAATAATAGCCCTTGTCCGGGGCGACTGCCATAAATGAGGTGCAGCCGGCTTCTTTCAGATAAGTGTCATAGATGTTTTGAAAGATGTCTGTTGCCCGTTGTACAGAGGCGGTATCCAGAGGGTATTCCAGTTTTGCGGCATAGCCGTCTTTCAGATAAATGCCGTTATTGTCCTTTTGTTGCAGGACATAATAGTGAAACAGCGATTTAATTTCCCGGAAAGTATCCCGCAAGGGAAACTGATCCAAGGTGTAACTGTCAAATTTCTCCATAAATCTGCCATCAAGCAAAGAAGACAGGGTAATTTCCGGCCACTGCGCCAAAGGACGACGTTCTGTTTCCGAAATGTCTTTTACCGGTGAAAACCAGGAAAAAAGCGTTAAACATAACCAAAGGGCAACCAGCAAACCGGTGCCGATGGCACGAATTTTTTTGTATTCCATAGTGTCCTCCTTGTCCTAAAAACGGAAATAGAGAAAGGGGCTAAAAGAACCGTCTACCAAATAGCCGGTGCACAGCAGTAAAAGAACAACCAATGCCACCGGTTCCAAGACGACAAATACTTTGTGCTTGGATAAGTTTACTGCAGTATCCCGCACCAAAGGCGTAGCGCCGATAACGCCTGCCACAAAGAGCAGGGCATAACTGGCAAGATAGTAAAGTGTTACGTCGGTGACAAGGGGGAGTCCGCCAAGGCCCAGCATACAGGCAATATCACTGCCGGCCTGGGCAAAACTTTCGGCATTAAAGAGGACAAAACTGAAAATTACTATCAGCATTGTGTAAAGATGCCCAAAGAAAGCCGGTAATTTTTTAATGCCGGGAAACCAGCCCTCCAGCAGTTTGAAGAAAGCATAGATTAGCCCCCAAACCACAAAAGTCCACTGGGCACCGTGCCACAAACCGGTAACCATCCAAACAACCAAAAGGTTTAGTATATACCGTAAAGCAGGCACGCGATTTCCACCCAGGGGGAAATAAATATAGTCCCGGAACCAACTGCCTAAACTGATATGCCAACGTCGCCAGAATTCTCCGGTGGACTTGGAAAGGAATGGGTAGTTAAAGTTTTCGATAAAGTGGAAGCCGAACACACGGCCAAGGCCAATAGCCATATCGGAATAGCCAGAAAAGTCAAAATAAATGTTTAGTGTGAAAGCAATGGCGTACATCCAATAAAATGCAACAGAGGGGGAATCGGTCTGTCGAAAGAGTTTAATCAGCAACGCGAAATTATCCGCAATAATTATTTTTTTAGCAAGACCGATGATAAAACGGCGCAATCCCACAGCCACATTATCCCAACTGTGCTTGCGCTGCTCCAGTTCCCGGGCAACATCAATATAACGGACAATGGGACCGGCAATGAGTTGGGGAAACAGAGAAACATAAGCGCTAAAATGGATAATATTCTTTTGGGGCGGCACAAAGCCCCGGTATACATCGATAACATAACTAAGACACTGGAATGTATAAAAACTAATACCGATGGGCAAAGCCAGACGCAGCAGGGGAATGCTTAATCCGGTGGAGTTGTTAAAAGATTCCACAAAGAAATCGGCATACTTAAAAACACCTAAAAGGCCAATGCTGACCACAATGCTGACTATCAGCCAAAATTTCCGGAATTTTTGGGTTTGGCATCTACCTATAGCCAAACCGCATCCGTAGAACATCCCAATGGTAACAATCATTAAAATAACGTATTGGGGCTCACCCCAGGCATAAAACGCAAGGCTGAAAACCAGCAGTACCAGGTTTTTTAGTTTTTTGGGCGCCAAAAAATAGGTGATGATCACAAGGGGGAGAAAGAAATATAGAAAGGGGATACTGGAAAATAACATACGCAGTCCTCCAAAATAATCAAAGTTTCCGTATAAACAGTATTATAACAGAAAAAGAAGAATATGTATACTTAAAAAGTAAACAAAAGCGGCCGTTTCGGTTAGAAACGGCCGCTTGTTATGCTTCCTAAAATTAAATATCCAACTGCGCAATAATCGCTTTTAAACAGTCAGCGCTGTGCTGAAGTTTCTTGACTTCTGTATCGGTCATTTTGTTCAGGATTTTACCCCGGACACCGTCGCCATCTACCAAATTCAGTACAGACAGACAAACGTCATCAACACCGTATTCCCCATGCATCATGGTGGAGATGGTGAGAGCGGTGCCGGCATCGGCATAGACACATTTACAGATGTGGCAAACGGACATAGCAACGGCATAGAATGTTGCGCCCTTATCCCGAATGATTTGTGCGCCGGAAGTTTTTACAAACTCTTCAATTTCATCATAGTCGCTGTTCCAGTCGATTCTATCCCGGTCAGGGGAGTTGAGTTTGTAAGCGTCTACGTGGTTGTTGGCGATGTGCACCAAAGACCAGGGTACGAAAGAGGAGTCGCCATGTTCACCATAAACGTGGGCGTGAACATTTTTGGGACTGATGTAGAACCGTTTTGCCAGTTCAGACTGAAGACGGCTGGTATCCAAAATCGTGCCGGAGCCGATGATCTGCCGTTCGGGTAAACCGGAGATTTTGGTAAACACATAAGTCAGAATATCTACCGGGTTGGAAACGATTACATAGATGGCATTGGGGGCGTGAGCAACTATATCTTTTGTGATATCTTTCAGAATGTTCACATTCACCTGCGCCAAATCCAAACGCGTCATTCCCGGTTTTCTGGGCATACCGCAGGTAATGACAACGATATCCGACTCTTCAATATCTTCATAGTCACCGGAGCGAACAATAGCGGGGGAATGGAAAGGTGCGCCTTGATAAATATCCAGCGCTTCGCCGGTGGCTTTTGTTTTATTAATGTCGACCAAAACAATTTCAGATGCCACGCCCTGAATCATTAAGTCATTTGCAATGGTTGCGCCAACGCTGCCGGCGCCGATAACGCTGATTTTACTCATACAAATTAACTCCTTTTTGTTCGGATGAAATAACAATTTACGTGCAATCTATCTTTTTGTATCGATAATACTATACGCAAATTACGAAGAAAAGTCAAGAGAAAAAACATCTTTTTCTTGAGCCCTTTGCCCGGCTGTGTTATACTGAATGTGTATAGTTGGGAAAGGGAGTTTTTCCTAAAGTAGACAAATGTTATTTTATAGGGTATAATGCAGATAATCACGGTGACGGCAGGTGAGAAAATGAAAAAATCCTTGTTGGCAAAATGGATATATAAACCCTACAGTAAACGGGTATGGATTCTGAACATTTTGCAGATGTTACTGGCTATCGACCAAGTTGCGGTGGCGGTGGTGATTCAGTATGTAATCGACGCAGCAGTATCCGGCGGAAGTTTCGCTTTATGGGCGTGGGTTTTGGCAGGCGTACTGTTTCTGCTGGTGGTGCTTCATAGTTCCTCTTCCTGGATTTCCGGAAGTACAGCAGACCGATGCACTGCCACGCTGCGCAAGGAGTTGCTGATTGCGGCGGAAAATAGGGAAGCAGGGCAGTTGCAACAATATCACAGTGGCGAATTGATGAACCGAGGCATGGAAGATGTAAAAACTCTCTGTGACGGCATGGTAACGGTAATGCCTGCTGTGGTGGGACATATTACCCGGTTAATTGGTGCAGTTGCGGTGATTTTTGCGTTATATCCTGGATTGATTCCTATTTTGTTGGTAGCCGGTGGCATTATGGGCGTTACATCTGCGCTGCTGCGGCCTGCTCTGCGTAAACAGCATAAGCGGGTTCGGAAAACAGAAGACAGTGTTCTTTCCAATCTGCAGGAAAATCTGCAACAAATGGAATTGATTCAAAGTCTGCAAATGAAAGATACGGTTTTGTGCCGTTTTATCGGAAAGCAAAAGAAAAATCTTAGGGCCAAACGTACTCGCAGATTTTGGCAGGTGGGAATTCATACCATGATTTCCATTGCCTCTCAAATTGGCACCGGTGCATTGCTGATTTGGGGCGCAGGTCAAGTGGGCGCAGGGGCAATGTCCTACGGAACGTTAACGGCAATGATTCAGTTGTTGGCAATTTTTCGTGGACCGATTATCGGTTTGTCCGGTCTTATTTCCCAATTGGCGGCGGTGGAAGTCGCCCATAGCCGATTGCAGGACTTAATCAGCAAAAATGCGGAAAAAACTTTGCAGGAAATGCCGGAACGCAATGTAAAATCCGTTGTATTTGAAAATGTTACCTTTTCTTATCCCGGAGAGGATACACCGGTTATTTCCTCTTTTAGTGGGGAATTTCCGATGGATGGCTGGTGCTGCTTAACTGGCACGTCCGGTCGGGGCAAGACGACGCTGTACAGACTGATTTTGGGAATTTACACACCTCAGACCGGACGCGTATATCTAAAGACTGAGGAAGGGTTTACAGACTGCAGTGTGAATACGCGGTATCTGTTTTCCTATGTGCCTCAGGATTACGCGCTGTTTTCCGGGACGGTGCGGGAAAACCTTTTGCTGGTAAAACCCGATGCTACCGAGGAAGAACTGACAGATGTTCTTAAAATGGCAGAATGTGATTTTCTTTTACAAATGCCGGAAGGACTGGACACATCGGTTTATGAGCAAAACAGCGGTCTTTCCAAAGGGCAGATTCAACGTATTGCCATTGCGCGGGCAATACTGATGAACCGTCCCATCCTTTTGCTGGATGAGTGCACTTCTGCACTGGACAAGGATACGGAAGAACGGGTTTTGAAGAACTTGAAAGATTTGGGAACCCGGGCTTTGGTGGTTACGCACAGACCGGAAGTTTTGGACAAACTGGAAAATGTTGCATTTATAAACTTATAATAAAACAGCAGCGGGGCGAATTTCGAAAGTTAACCCCGCTGCTCTTTTTTGTAGTTGACTTCCCGGATACCGGTAATTAACAGTAAAATGCCAAAAAGTTTCTGAATATACTTTACATCTATTAATGCGCCAATATAAGAAAAAACGCCTGCGGCAATGCATCCACCCAGTATAGCAGGGAGCAGTTTTTTTAGGTCTAAAGTTCCTTGCTTCCAGCGGAATAAACTGGCAATAAGGGCGCAGGGGATAAAGAACAGAAGATTAAAAACCCGGGCGGTGGGATAGGAAAGGGAACAGACGGAAGTCAGCCACAGAATCAGCAAACTGCCACCGCCAACCCCCATGCCACCTAAAAATCCAAGGATTGCTCCAACGGTTGCCGCAATGGGCCAAGTATTTACCATAGATACCGAAATCCTCCCCACAGAATTAACACACCTAAAATCCGGTAAAGCCACAGTGGGGAAATCTTTTTCCCCCATAAACCTGCGCAGATTCCACCGAGAAAACTGCCAATCAGATAAGGCAAAAAGCCTTCCAAACGGCAATCTCCCTGAAAAAGAGAAAAAACCAACGACACAAGACAAATGGGTAATATTATAGATACAGAAGCGGGGAAAACAGACTCTTCCGGTAACTTTACCAGTAGTGTCAGTAAGGGCACAAGCACCATACCACCGCCCCCGCCAAAGAGACCGTTTACTGCGCCTGCGGCAACGCCGGCGATTATCAGTCCCCAAGATGAATCTTTTTTCATAAAAATACCCCCTGTGGAAGTTTTTCCACAGGGGGTATAATTATACGTGATTGGAATTATTGGGAAAGTGTTACGGCCATGTTCAAACGGGAAGTATTTTTGGTTTCGTACTTAACGTTTTCCATTTTGCCATCAAACCACTCAGACATATCCTCTGTGCGGATATCGCTGGAAATCAGGTAATCCCGGAAAGTCATTTCATCATCGCCTGCGTAGTACATAATGTGATAACCGTGTTCGGTTTCAATGATTTCGCAGTCGCCGGCTTCCCGGACATCATCGATGGCCCAGTTTGTAAAGTTCTCAACATAGATGCCCTGCATCGGTAAAATATCTTCAATCAAACCGCCGTTTTCAGCAGAGCCGGAATCATCGGAATTATCTTTTGCCAAAGCGGCAAAACTTTCTTCGGTTGCATCGCCGGACTTCCAGGTGTTCAGCAGTTTTTCAGCCTCTGCCTTGGCAGTAGCCTTTTCTTCGTCAGAATAGGTTGTGTTGCCGTCAGAGTCCTGTGTGCCACCCTCAAACTGAACCAGCAGATGCCGTACATTTGCCAAATTCTTCAGGTTTTCATCCCGGGACAGATACATAACGATGTAGTATCCGTTGGTGGTTTTGATTTCATTACCGGATTCATCGGTAGTGGCATTTTCGTTGGCAAAGTAACTGATATCGCCGGCTTTGCGTTGAGAGTCAGCAAGCCAATCGGCATACAAGGCGTTGATGTTTGTGTAGAGAGTGTCATAACTCTTTGTGCTGGTAGCCTTTTCTTCACTGTCGGACGCATCCATAGCAGCGATGGCGTTGTCAAATTCCTCTGTAGTAGTGCACTTTGCTAGTTCTTCCGCGGCTTCCTTTGCGGCGCTGCGAGCGGCCAGTTTCTCTTCATCGGTATAAGTGGTATTGCCTTCGGCATCCTGTGTGCCACCCTCTAAATAATCGGTATAACTGATATAGTGGCTGGCAAAAGAGTAACTGGAGTACTGGTTGTACTTGTCTGCCTCATACTCCCGGATTTCGTCGTCGTTATAGGTAAGGCTTGCGGAGTGGTCATTGTAGTAAGCAGTGGCCAAAGCGCTTTTTTCGGTATATGCCTTATAGGACTTTTCGGAAGAACCGAAACCGTACAAGCCTTTCAGATATTGGCTCAAGTTGGAGTATCCCCACATTTGTGCAGAGAAGTTAAGGGAAGCAAGTTTGCTGTCTAAAGTTGCCTGATCGCTTTCCGGCAGGGTAAAGCCGGCGGCTTTGGCGGCGTTGTACAGAATGTGGTCGCCGGCGGCCCGTTCCAGGGCACTGTCCAAAAAGTAATCTGCCCAGGTGCGCTCATCATCATAAGCCTGCTCGTTCAGAGGTTTGGACAAATCCAGCCCCATCATAGCGGTGTACAGTTCCAATTGGTCGCCGTAGGTATTTTCCCACTCTGTTAAGGTGCTCTGAATGATGTCGGTGTAGTAGTAGTTTAACTCTACGCTGTTGATTTCGTGGTCGTCTACAACAGCGGCGACGGTAAACCGTTCAATCAAACCGGAACTGTTGATGCCCTTAACAGCAACCAGGGCAACTGCCACAAGAACAAAGACCAAAATAACGGCTACAAAGGAAATGGTATAAGCCTTTAATTTTTTGGCTTCTTTCTTTTCTGCCAGTTGCTTTTCAGTCATCTTTGTGGCATTAAGTTCTTTTTGAAGTTTTTTCTTGCTGGATGCACTCATGTAATCAAATCCTCTCATCTTTGTGCAATAGATATTCTTGCTTAACCAGAGAGGGGGGACTCTCTGTATATATGCATAGACGCAACCATTATAGCGGATTTTTCTCCCGGTTTCAAGTAGAAATGTTCGTAATTAAGGGGAAAATAAAAAAATTTACAAATATCCGTAAAAAAAATACACGGGAAGGCAAACCCCCGTGTATTTTGATCATATAAGTGGATAAGGGGCATAGACCGTAAGGTCAGTCCCCTTATCCAAACCCGCTTTGGCCGTAACCGAACCGATTATGACCTGCACGAAATGGCAGGTGGGTTGCCGCTCTCTGCTTTATCTGCTCCCAACGTCCACCCACCGTCAAAGCGTGGGCGGGAGGTCTGCAATCGGGCAGAGAAGTCTAACATCCCAATAATAAAATGTGGGTCCAAAAGGTAAGGCTACGCACCAAGCAGGCGGGTTTTATTCTTCCTCTTCCTCATCATCTGCGTAGAGTTGTTCCATAATGACGGCGTAAACCGCTTCCAATTCTGCGTCATCTTCAATGGCACAGAGGATAGGTTCTCCGTCTTCCTCTACAGATTTTAAGATATTCACTTCCAGTTCGCTGTCTTCATCACTGCCAGCCAGGGTAACAGCGAGATAGGTTTCTCCGTTATATTCGGTTGTGGTCAGCACTTCCAGTTCAAATTCTGTGCCGTCTTCATCCACAATGGTAATAAAATCGGAGCCGTAATCTTCACGCATATCCGTTTCCTCCAAAAGTTTATTTGATGGCACTATTGTAATTGCCGGAGGCTGTAAAATCAAGAGGAAAAGGGAAGATAGATGTGAATTTTCTTTTTGGTAGCAGTATTTGCAGGAATTTTCAATTTATTAAAAAAATAGGTCTTTTGTTTTGAGAAAAGATGTGATATAATAATACAATCTATAAGTATGCGTTGATTAGCCATGCAGTTAGACTTCTGTTTGGAGGTAATAAAATGAACAAAAAGAATGTAAATTCCATAATAAACAAAATTCGCAGTATCACCGCTAAAGTTGTGGCGTTTACCGAAGAACCCGGGGTTTCTCACGCAATTGCGGCAACCCGCCGTGTGTTACGGGGTGTTTGGGCTGTGGCCAAGGTAGCCTTAGGCGCGGCACTGACAGTGCTGATGATTTTGGTAATTTGTGGATTTTCTTTCGTAGGCGTATTGGGAGATTATCTGCAGGAAGATATTCTGCCTGCATCCGATATGGATATGGAAGATTATGACTACGAATTAAACTCTTATCTATACTATGTGGATGAGGCGGGAGAAATTCAAGTTTATCAGCAAGTCTTTGCCGATACCAGCAGTCAATGGGCAAACTATGAAGATATTCCCAAGGATCTGATCAATGCGGCCATTGCCATTGAAGACCACCGGTTTAATGAGCACCAGGGTGTTGACTGGATTACTACAGTGAAAGCCTGCGCCCGTATGTTCTTCGGCGATGACTCTGTGGGCGGTTCCAGTATTACTCAGCAACTGATTAAGAATATGCTTTTGCAGGAAGACAAAACCGCGGATGATGTTACCGTGCGCCGGAAAGTGATGGAAATTTTCCGGGCGGTGCAAATGGAAAAACGGTACGATAAAGAGACCATTATGGAGTCCTACCTCAACTGTATTTGGCTGGGACAGGGCTGTCGGGGTGTGCGCAGCGCCGCTGCTACTTACTTTGGTAAGGAAGTAGAAAAGCTTACTACCGCGGAGTGCGCAAGTTTGATAAGTATTACAAATTCGCCCACTTACTATGACCCCTATCAGAACTTTGAAAACAACAAGGAGCGTAAGGAAGACGTACTTTGGACAATGAAAGAGTACGGCTATTTGAGTCAGGAGGAGTACGATGCGGCCATTGCCCAGGAACTGGTACTCAAATCCGGCATTGATGATGAAGACCGGTTGATTCAGTGCCCGAATCAGGATTGCGCACACAAAGATGTTCGCAAGAATTTTGTCCAAGCGGAAAACGGAAACTTCCACTGCCCGGTTTGTAATACACTGACACCGGTGGTAAAAAATGCATCCCAGGACATGTACAGTTGGTATACCGAAACGGTACTGGAAGACGTGGCTCGGGATATGGTAGAACGGGACGGCCTTGTGTGGAATGAAAATACAAGAGATATGTATTTGCAACGGATTCAGCGTGGCGGATACCATATCTACACCTGTCTGGATAAGACCGTGCAAGACCAAGTGGATGAAATTTATACCAACTTGGACAACATCCCCAACACCCGCGGCGGTCAGCAACTGCAGTCCGGTATGGTAGTAATCGATAACCGTACCGGTGACATTGTGGCGCTGGCAGGCGGCGTAGGTGAGAAAGAGTATTTCGACGCATGGAACCGGGCCTGCGACGCCAGAGTGCAATCTGGTTCTTCCATTAAGCCTTTGGCAATTTATGCGCCTGCATTCGAATCCGGCGCAATTACGCCGGCATCGGTAATTAAGGACTTGCCGCTTAATTACAACGACGGCGCATGGCCCCGGAATGACACCTATTCCTATTCCTACTCAAGAACGATTTACAGCGGTGTAACTTCCTCTGTTAACGCAGTGGCAGCAAACACCTTGGATTTGATTGGCACTAATTACAGTTACGAATTCTGTAAAGAGAAGTTCGGTCTTTCTACATTGGTTGAAAGTTATGTGGACGATTGGGGCGTTGAGCACTCCGATAAGGACTTTGCGCCGTTGGCTATGGGTGCGCAAACTTGGGGTGTTACGGTCCGTGATATGGCTACCGCTTTCGGTACTTTTGCCAATAAGGGCGTTTACCGGGACAGCCGGACCTATTCCAAGGTATACGACAGCGACGGCGAACTGATATTGGATAACACTCAAAAATCCGAAGAGATTCTCAGCCAGAAGACCGTGGATTATATGAACTACTGCTTGGTAAATGCTACCCAAAGCGGCACCGGCTATGAGGCGGATATGTCATGGAGCAGTGGTATTACCACCGCCGGTAAGACCGGTACGACC
>JAZOXE010000157.1:0-3998 GCA_045659525.1 Faecousia sp.
GCCTTCAGCCAAGGGGGAGTTGAACAGACGGCAGTGAGGCAGAGCATCCATCATGCCACGATATACGGCAAATGCACCACCCCAGTCACGGCAGTCTTCACCGTAAGCAATCAATGTGGGATCTTCATAGAAACGGTCATAAATAACTTCGGAGAGCGCGTCACGGAGGTTAAAGAGTTTCATTTTAGAAACAGGCTTTCCATCGGGGCCGATGGGGCTACGAGACTTCTCTTTCAGTTTCTTATAAGCAGGAACGTCGTTGAGGTTCTCAATCAGAACTTCCGGCTTGCGATCATCAAAAGCAACTACCTGCTCGTTGGAGTACATCAGACGCTCAACAACTGCGGGATCTTTTTTGAAGTCACAGTAGGGGCTGATTTCCGGATCGGCAGCAGCCTTGCAGATCATAGTCATACGGTCGCTGGTTTCTTTCAGGATTGCATCCACATCAGCCTGAGTCATAACGCCGGCTTCAATAAGTTTTGCAGGATAGGTAACGATGGGATCGACTTCTTTCCAAGCATCGATTTCTTCCTTGGTGCGGTAGGCGTTCTGGTCGGAAACAGAGTGACCGGAGAAGCGGTAAGTCAGGGTCTCCATCATAACCGGGCCTTGGCCGTTGCGCAGCAGTTCCAGTTTCCGTTCCATAGCATCGATCACTGCCAATGGGTTGAAACCGTCAACTGTTTCTGCGTGGAATTGGGTGGGACTTACGCCGGAGGCAATCCGGGACATACAGCCCTGGCCCATGGTCTCTCCACGGGTTTGGTCACCCATACCGTAGGAGTTGTTGAAAATGTTGTAGAGGATGGGCATGCCGTCATTGTGGCTCTCCCACAATGTCTTGTACTGTTCCATAGCGGCAAAGTTCAATGCTTCCCAAACCGGGCCGCGAGCCATAGAAGCATCACCGATGTTGCAGATACAAATACCCTTCTTGTCGTTAACTTTCTTGTACAGAGCCGCACCTGTAGAGATGGTAGCGCTGCCGCCAACAATTGCGTTATTGGGGTAGATACCAAAGGGCAGGAAGAATGCGTGCATAGAACCGCCCATACCCATATGGAAACCGGTCTCACGGGCAAAGATTTCAGACAGAGTACCGTAAAGGATGAAACGGATCGCCAATTCCTTTACATCCTTGGTTTCACCCAATTTCTGGGTGGCGCGCAGGCACTTACCTTCCAGGAAGTTCTCCATAACGCTCATCAGTTGCTCGTCGCTCATCTTGTTAATGGTGGACAGCGCCTTTGCCAGGATTTCGGAGTGGCTACGGTGAGAGCCAAATGCGAAGTCGTGCTCGTCCAACAAATAAGCCTGACCAACACAAGCAGACTCCTGACCGGTGGACAAGTGGGCAGGACCGGGGTATGTATGGTCAATTCCGTTGTAACCACCCTGGGTTTTAATCAGGTTCAACATGGTCTCAAACTCACGCAGAACGGTCATATCACGGAAAATCCGAATCAAATCTTCCTTGGTGAACTTTCCGGACTTCAGTTCCTCTTTAATGGTTTTGTTATACTGGTTTACGGGAATGTCATTAAAAGTAACTTTGCCGGGTTCTCTGACTTTTACGGGATCCACAAATAAATTCTTTGGCATTGTTTATTCCTCCTTAAATATGGAAAATTGCTTCACGAATCATTTCTGCAACTGTCGGGTGCGGGAAGACTAACTTTTGTAGTCTTTGAGGTGTCAATTCGGTGTCTACCATCATGGTTGCAGTCATAATGATTTCCGAAGCATAAGAACCTACCATATGACAGCCGACCAACCGATTCCGGTCCGTATCCACTATCAGTTTGATAAAGCCCTTCCCTCCCTCGTTCTCTGCCAAATACCGTCCGGCATAGGACATGGGAAGTTTAATTTCCTTGACGTGCATCCCCAGTTTTTCCGCGCCCTCCTTGCTGTGGCCGACGCTGGCCACTTCCGGATCGGTGTAGATAACAGCAGGAATTACATCATAGCGTATTTCATCAGGCTTGCCCACCATATGGTTAACTGCCACTTCCGGTTCCCGGTAGGCAGTATGGGCCAGCATAGACTTACCGTTGCAGTCACCAATGGCATACACATTTTGCACAGTGGTGCAAAGATGCCGGTCTGTGACAATCGCGGCTCTGTCCATTTGCAGGTTCAGTGTTTCCAAGCCGATACCGGCAGTTGCCGGGCGGCGGCCTGCGGAAAGCAGAACCTTATCGCAGGGAATTTCGCAAGTCTGTCCCGCGTCTTCGTATACTACGGAATTTTCCTTGATTTCCAGCACTTTGCAGGAAAGTTTGAAGGTCATATTCCGTTTCTTGAAGGCATCGGTCAGCACCTTGCAGATTTCCGGGTCGGTAGCGCCGGCAATTTTGGGCATCATTTCGATAACCGTAACCGGAACGCCTACACTTGCAAAATAATAGGCCATCTCCAGTCCGATAACGCCGCCGCCAATCACAACCAAACTTTTGGGCAGTTCTGTTACATCCAGCACTTCCCGGTTGGTCATTACAAACCCGGAGGCCAGACCTTCTTTCAGTCCGGGTACCGGAGGCACAACCGTTTCGGAGCCGCTGGCAATTGCCAGTCGGCTACCGGTATAGGTTTGTCCGTTTGCCTCAACACCGAATCCCTCCGGTGTTCGGCCGGTAATTTTTGCTTCTCCGGTAACTACGGTGACACCGTTTGCGGCCATTGTGGCGCCGATGCCGCCTACCAGAGTGTCTCTTACTTTATTTTTCCGCTGTACTACTTTTGCGTGGTCATAGGAAACACCGGTTGCAGTTACGCCGAAAGCAGCGCTTTCTGTTGCGTGCCGATACATCTTGGAAGAGTTCAAAAATGTCTTCGTGGGGATACACCCCTCATTCAGACAAGTACCGCCCAAAGCCCGTTTCTCAAACAATGCAACTTTCATACCGTTCTGTGCAGCGCGCTCGGCACACAGATATCCGCCGGGGCCGCCGCCTACAACCAGTAAATCGAACAGTTCCATAGTCACCTTCCTTTATTTGGACAGCAGAACGGTGAATTTCTCCAAGTTTTCGCCCAGTTCTTTCTGGAACTTAGCAGCAGGAGTACCGTCTACAGCGCGGTGATCGTATGTCAGGCTCAAGCCCATTGCCGGGTAGAGTTCGATAGAACCGTCAGCACCCTTACGGACACGGTCAATTGTGCCGCAAACACCCAGAATACCGGTCTGGGGAGGATTGATAACAGGCGTAAAGGACTCCACGCCCATATTGCCCAAGTTGGATACGGTGAAACTACCACCGGAGAGTTTGTCCGGGCTGATGGCGCCATCACGACATTCTGCCGCCAAAGCCTTAACTGCTTTGGAAATTTCCAACAGACTCATTTCGTCAGCATGACGGATGGTGGGAACCATCAAACCTCTGGGAGTATCCACGGCAACGCCCAGGTTTACGTGGTTAAACAGACGGATATTGTTGTCGTCCAGCATGTTGGCGTTCAGGTCGGGGTAGTTCAGCAGTGTCCGGGAGACAGCGTAGAGAATAATGTCGCCCAGAGTGATGCCTGCGTACTCGCCGCCGGCAGCCTTCAGTGCCTTGCGGTAAGCAAGAATGTTGGAAGCATCGAAGCTGGTGTTGTGAGTCAGCTGAGCCATGGTGTGCAGAGAAGTGGACATGGACTTGGAGATCGCACGGCGGATACCGCTGAACTTCTCGTCCTCGTACTCGTTCTCAACAACAGCAGCCTTGGCCTGAGCAGGTACGCCCTTGGCAATGAGAGCCTGAACGTCACGCTCGATGATACGGCCGTTGGGACCGGTACCGGTAGCCAGAGAAGCATCAACGCCTGCATCCTTAGCCAGTTTTGCAGCTCTGGGAGAGATGGGTGCACCGGCAACAACTGCAGCAGCAGGAGCAGCGGCAACCTCAGCAGCAGGAGCAGCAACTTCTGCACCAGCCTCGACGGCAGCAGGAGCAGCACCGGGCTTCAGGCAATCGGTGGGCTCGCCCTCAGGACCGACAGCACAGACGTTC
>JAZOXE010000158.1:0-3814 GCA_045659525.1 Faecousia sp.
GTTTATGTTTGTTTTTAAAATTGGTTGGTAAAATTGAGATAATATGAAAGCATAATGTAGAAAAGGAAAACTTTGTGTGTTGACAAAAAAGCATTTTTCGTACAAAATGACCATAAACAACGCAATTTCCCCCGAAACAGAGGTAAAAAAATACTACTTTTTACTACACGGACATTTGTCCGTAGGCAAAAAGCACAAAACTGCATAAGAATTATTTGCTTTTTTGGAGAATTATTGTGTTGAAATCATAAAAATGCTGTGCTATAATCTTTAATTATATTGTATAACCATAATAATGTCCTCATATGCACATTTGACCGCCGGGTGGAGTCCCTGGGTCATGGGATATTGCCCAAGAAAGGAAAGACAGTATGAATTCTAAGAATTTATTATACATCTTAAAAAGAATTGCACTGGCAATTTTGACGGTGTGGATTGTAATTACCATTACCTTCTTTGTGTCTCGGGCGGTGCCCGGCGGCCCCTTTGCCAGTGAGAAAGCCATCACCCCGGCAGCCCAGGCTGCGTTGGAGGCAAAGTACGGACTGGATAAACCGGTTATGGAGCAGTACGTCACTTACCTTAAGGATATTGTAACGGAGTTTGACTTTGGCCCGTCACTGAAAAACCGTGGTCGTGATGTTATCGATGTGATTGGCGACGGCATGCGCACTTCCGCCAAGTTGGGCCTTACCGCTGCAGGAATCGCTTTGGTAGCAGGTGTGGTGCTGGGCGCTGTGGCTGCGTTGCGCCGTAATAAACTCATTGACCGTGTTGTTATGGTGTTTACGACTGCCTGCATTTCTATGCCTTCCTTTATTATGGGCACGCTATTGCTGATTTTGTTTGCTATTACGCTTCGGATTTTGCCGGCTAACGGCAATGCTGCCGGCGGGTTGGTTTTGCCCATTGTCACTTTGGCGTTGTCCCCTATGGCGAACATCACCCGTCTGACACGTTCTTCCATGCTGGACGTTTTGGGACAGGATTATATCCGTACCGCAAAAGCAAAAGGCGTTTCCGCACCGAAAGTTATTTTCGGTCATGCGCTGAAGAACGCGCTGATTCCCGTTATCACTTACTTTGGACCTATGCTGGCGTATATTGTTACCGGTTCTCTGGTGGTAGAGCAGATTTTTGCTGTGCCCGGTATCGGCCGTACCTTTGTCAGTTCGATTACCGACCGTGACTATCCCATGATTATGGGTACTACCATTGTGCTGGCATCTTTGATTGTTATTATGAATATGGTCAGCGACATCCTTTATAAGGTAGTCGATCCCAGAATCAATTTGGAGTAAAGGAGGAGCATCTATGGAAATCAAGAAAACACCGAAATTGTCTATGCACGTAAAAATGGATGACTTCATCCCTGCTACCGATGCGGAAAAAGAATATATGGTGCAGATGCGCCCTTCCACCACTTTCTTTAAAGACGGTGTAAAGCGCCTTCTGAAAAACAAAGTGGCAACAGTCAGTTTCTTTATCGTAGTAATTATTACTTTGGCAGCAATTATTTTGCCGATGTTCTGGCCCTATGCCTACGATACCCAGTTGGGGATTAGCCCCGGCAAACCTGTGGACGCATCCTATGCAAATCTTGCGCCTTTTGAATACGGCAAAACAGAACTTGCCCGCATGGAAGCCGGTGAAAAGATTTTCCCCCACGTATTTGGTACGGACCCTGCCGGTCGTGACTACTTTATCCGTGTGGTTTACGGCACCCGCATTTCTTTGGCAGTTGGCTTTTTCGCCAGTTTGATCGTGCTTATTATTGGTATGGTTATGGGCTCTTTGGCCGGCTATTGCGGCGGCAAGGTAGATCTGACAATCATGCGCATTGTAGATATCATTTATTCGTTGCCCGATATGCTGATGGTTATTTTGCTGTCTGCAATGTTGGGTAAAGCGTTGGAAAGTGTAATTCAAGGCACAGTTTTGGAAAAGTTAGGCGCGAATATGATTAGTTTATTTATCGTATTTGCATTGCTGTACTGGGTATCTATGGCCCGCCAGATCCGTGGACAGATTCTCTCTCTGAAAGAGCAGGAATATGTTTTGGCGGCTCGGGCAACCGGCGCGAAGGGTAAGTGGATTATCGTTAAGCACCTAATTCCCAACAGTATCAGTGTGGTGATTATCTCCACCGCTTTGCAGATTCCCTCTGCGATTTTCACCGAAAGTTATCTGTCCTTCCTGGGCTTGGGCGTCAATGCGCCAATGCCTTCTTTGGGCAGTTTGGCTTCCGATGCCTTAAACGGCATCAATTCCTACGCTTACCGCTTGGTAATCCCGGCTGTTGTAATTAGCCTGATTGTTCTGTCACTGAACTTGTTTGGTGACGGCCTGCGGGATGCATTTGATCCCAAACTTAACAGTTAAGAAAGGAGTGTATGTAAATGCCTCTGCTGGAAGTAAAAGATCTGCATACCTCTTTCTTTACCGATGCCGGTGAAGTGAAAGCCGTAAACGGCGTTTCTTTCAATCTGGAGCGGGGTAAGGTTTTGGGTATCGTGGGCGAGTCCGGTTCCGGTAAGTCCGTAACCGCTTACTCCATTATGCAGATTCTTGCCGAAACCGGTAAAATTGTTTCCGGTTCTATTAAAGTTGACGGTCAGGAACTGGTTGGCGCCGGCGAAAAGGTTATGAAAACCGTTCGCGGTAACAAGGTGTCCATTATTTTCCAGGACCCCATGACCTCTCTTAACCCCACTTACACCATCGGCCATCAGTTGATGGAAGCCATTGTATTGCATACTGACCGCAATAAGAAACAGGCCTACGAACGGGCAGTGGAAATGTTGCGCTTGGTAAATATCAATGAGCCGGAAAAGCGGATGAATCAGTATCCCTTTGAGTTCTCCGGCGGTATGCGTCAGCGTATAATGATTGCAATGGCTTTGGCTTGCGAGCCGGATATCCTGATTGCCGATGAGCCTACCACTGCATTGGACGTGACCATCCAGGCACAGATTCTGGAACTGATGAAGTCCCTGCAGAAAGAATTGGGTATGGCCATTATCATGATTACCCATGACCTGGGTGTTGTCGCCCAAATGTGTGATGAAGTGATTGTTATGTATGCCGGCTCCATTTGCGAGCAGGGAACCGCTGACGAAATCTTCTACAATCCTTGCCACGAGTATACCAAAGGCTTGATGCGGTCCATTCCCTCTGCGGATACTGCCGGTAAAAAGTTGCAACCCATTACCGGCACACCCATCGACCTTTTGAATATGCCTGCCGGCTGTCCGTTTGCCCCTCGTTGCGACGCCGCAATGAAGATTTGCTTAACCCAACGCTGTGAACGTATGCTTATCAATGAAGACCATGCGGCCGCATGTTGGATGAACGTAAAGAAAGGTCTGGAAGACGGCACTATTACCGCCGAAGGAGGTGACTCCCAGTGAGTGAGATTATGCAGCAGCCCTTGCTGGAAGTCAAGGACCTGAAGCAACACTTTAATATCAATATGGGCGCTTTCAAAACAAAACCTTTGAAAGCGGTTGACGGCGTTTCTTTCTCGATTAACAAGGGCGAAACGTTGGGTTTGGTAGGTGAGTCCGGCTGTGGCAAGACCACTGTTGGCCGTACGATTTTGCATTTGTATAAACCCACTGCTGGAGAAATCTGGTACAATGGCAAAAAGATTGAAACCAAGAATGATATTATGGAGTTCCGCAAGAAGGCCACTATGGTTTTCCAGGACCCCTATTCTTCTTTGAATCCTCGTATGACCGTTGCCGATATCATCGGAGAGCCTTTGGACGTGCATAAACTGTACGCCACCAAGGAAGAACGTCAGGCACGGATT
>JAZOXE010000159.1:0-6472 GCA_045659525.1 Faecousia sp.
CAGAAACAGTTCTGAAAATTGAGAATCTCGGTATTTCCTTCGGTGGCTTAAAAGCGGTGCAGAACCTGAATCTGGAGATTAAGGAAAAGCAATTATACGGACTTGTTGGCCCTAACGGCGCCGGCAAGACTACTGTGTTCAATATGATCACCGGCGTTTATAAACCCACCACCGGTACCTTTTATTTGTGCGGTGAAAATCTTACCGGCAAGAGCCAGGAGATGATTAACCATAAGGGTATTGCCCGTACATTCCAAAATATCCGTTTGTTTAACAATATGACGGTGATTCGAAATGTTATGGTAGGCCTGCACAATCAGCCGGAGTATAAATGCAATCTGTTTACAAGTATGTTCCGTCTTCCTCGCCATTTCAAGGTAGAAAAGGCTATGCGCCAGCGTGCCAAGGAAATTCTGGAAGTGGTTGGCTTGTTGGAAGAACGCAATAACCTCGCCTGCAATTTGCCTTACGGCAAGCAGCGCAAACTGGAAATTGCGCGGGCATTGGCAACCAATCCGAAACTTTTGTGTTTGGATGAACCGGCTGCCGGTATGAATCCCCACGAAACCCAGGAACTGATGGATATTATCCGTTTGATTCGCGAGCAGTTCAATGTGACCATCTTGCTGATTGAACACGATATGAAATTTGTTTCCGGCCTCTGCGATGAGATCACGGTGCTGAATTTCGGCACAGTGCTTGCCCAGGGTGAAACAAAGGCAGCGCTGCAGGATCCTGAAGTGATTAAGGCATACATCGGAGGATAACGTTATGGCATTGTTGGAAGTAAAAGATCTGGAAGTATACTATGGCGTTATCTGCGCACTCAAAGGCATTAGTTTTGAAGTCAATGAGGGGGAAATTGTTTCTCTCATTGGCGCCAACGGTGCCGGCAAGACAACGATGATGCAAAGTGTTGTGGGAATGATTCCCAAAAGAAGCGGTTCGGTCATTTTTGACGGGCATGATATTTCGAAGATGCCCTGTCATAAAATTGTGCAACTGGGTATGACGCAGGTGCCGGAAGGCCGCCGTATCTTCCAGGAACTGACGGTTTATGAAAACCTTATGATGGGTGCCTATTCGGTGAAGGACTCCCAGCAGTTCAAGGAGGATTTGGAATCTGTATTCCAGCGTTTTCCTCGGCTTGCAGAACGTCGTAATCAGGTGGCAGGTACGCTGTCTGGCGGTGAACAGCAGATGCTGGCAATGAGCCGCGCGCTTATGATTCGGCCGAAACTATTGATGCTGGATGAGCCCTCTATGGGACTTGCTCCCATTTTGGTGGACCAGATTTTCTCCATCATTAAGGAATTGCACAACGCAGGTACAACGATTTTGCTTGTGGAACAAAACGCAAGCAAGGCTCTGGATATTGCCGACCGGGCATATGTACTGGAAACTGGCAGTATTACCTTGAGTGGTACTGCGAAGGAACTGGCCAGTAGTGATGAGGTTCGCAAGGCATATTTGGGCGGATAATAATATAAATAGGCATAACACCCCCTGCATAGTCTTATGCAGGGGGTGTTTTTATGTGTCGGCACAATCAACTATGGGGCCTTGCCTTATTATCATTTGGGGTAGGTGTGCTTGTTGGGACTTGGATCTCCGGGGCTTTTTTCTGCCACTGTTTAGGAATTGGGCTTATTATTACCGGAGTTTGTGTGCTACAAAAAAATTAGTCATAACCTTGTCCAATAGTGAATAAACTTTAGTAGGATTTCCGGATAAGGAGTGATTGTATTGGAATTAGAGTTTCAAAAAAATGAACTATGTTGTCTACAGCAGGTTTTAAGTGATGTACGCAATTTGGAACAAACCCAAGAAGTTCGGATTGCTGACGGAATGCCGGACATTGGCAGTATTCTGGGCGCTTGGGGGCAAGTGTTGTTACGCGGAAAAGAATGGTATAACGATGATGTATCCATAAACGGCGGTGTTATGGTATGGGTGCTGTATGCTTCCGAAGAGGATGGAACACCCCAATGGATAGATACTTGGGTTCCGTTCCAGTCAAAGTTTGAAATACCCAATTCCCATGCAGACGGTGCCTTGCGTGTGTCAGCGCTTTTGCGTAATTCTGACGCAAGAACAACTTCTGCCCGGAAAATGATGGTTCGTGTCAATGTGAGTGTTTTAACCCAGGCTTACGAACCGACGAAAAAGAGTGTATATACCTGTAATGATATGCCGGATGATATCCAAGTTTTAAAAAATACTTATCCGATGGTTTTGCCCGGTGAGGTTGGAGAAAGAATTTTCAATGTGGAAGAAGAAATGCCGCTGCACATCAGTTTCAAGCCGCACACCCTTATTCGATATACTATGACACCGACAATCAGCGAAACCCGGGTGATGATTGGGAAATTGGTATTCCGGGGCAATGCGCTGGTGCATTTACTCTTTGCGTCAGAAGACGGCTCGCTTTTCGAACATAACTTGGAAGTTCCGTTCTCACAATTTTGTGAACTGACCGAAGAAGTGGAGCCGGACGCACCGGTGGATATGATACCGGCAGTTACCAGTTTGGAAGTGGAACTGCTTCCAGAGGGTACTGTCCATATAAAGGCCGGAATGACAGTACAGTACGTTGTTTACAAAAATCCAATGGTATCTTTGATAGAGGATGTATATAGTTTAGGAAGAGAAATAACACCGGAATTTGAAACAGTTCAACTGCCTGTTGTACTGGATAGCCAGACCGAAATTATACAGGCAGAGCAAAGCGTCGATGTTCAGGCAACCAATATTATTGAAACAGAATTTCTTCCGGGACAGGTACGGCAAGTACGGACGGAAGACGGCGTGGAGATTACATTGAACGGACAGTTTCAGGTTCTGTATACGGATGTGAATGGTGCATTGGCGGTAGCAACCCCCCGATGGGAACATAGAATTGTGAATAGAGCAGATACGGACAATAAAATCACTACGGCTGTTGTGCCCTACGGTAAAATATCCGGACAAATTAGCGGCAACGGAATCCGTTTGCAGTCAGATATTTCCATGGAGGTAGTAACAACATCTGCAGAAAATTTTACGGCGGTCAAAGCGGTCAATATGGGGGAAACCGTAATTCCCAGCCCAGAACGTCCTTGCGTAATTTTGCGTACGGCCGGGGAGAATACGCTTTGGGATATGGCGAAATCCTGCAATTCTACAGTGGATGCAATCATGCAGGTCAACCAGTTGCAAGGGGAGCCGGATAGCAATCAAATGCTCTTAATTCCCGTAATGTAATAAAATACTGCTTTTAAATATTTCACAAAAAAAGACCGACAGAATATTTCTGTCGGTCTTAAAATGTTGTTGCAGATATGGTTTACTGTTCCATATAAACGACTTGCTCTTCGTTTCCTGTCACGATGTTCTGGAATGTAACGTTTGAAACACCGTTTTTTCGATAAACACAGATAGGAGGCTTTATAGGGTCGGAGCAAATAACATTGCTGATAATAGAATCCTTCATAAATCCTCCAAGTTCAATGGTTTTACGGCTTCTGGAGATGATGTTGGATATGGAAATATTGTGTAGAGAATAGCCGCTGTCCGTACCGTATCCGCCGCCACCACCTAAAAGGAGGACTGCATTCTGTGGCACATGAGAGGGACAAGTATCAATGACACCGTCAATGACCACGTTATAGATCTTAGTGCCAGCAGGAGTCAGACGGATCATATAGCAAAGGTGGGAATAACCAACCACATTGCGGATAATAATGTCATAAATGTCCTTTTCCCGTCGTGTCCAGTCACTATGCATCACGTGGGTGCGGTAAAGTTGACCGCCTGGCGCAGCGTCATCGTTGGCAATTGCAGTCAGAGCCACGAGATCGTCTCCGGTGCATCCAGAGATGTTAGAAATAGTAATGTCATGACAGCCGTTGCGGATATCCAGACCATCTTCGTTTTCAATATTCTGTGACAGTCCGTCAATCACCTTTGACATTCGCGCATCGAAGTGAATCTTATCCACGAAGCCATAAGCGCAAGCCTCGAGAGAAATACCCCATCCGTGAGATTCCACGATTTTTACATTCTCGATAGAGAAATTCTCTACGTTAGCAAACAAAATTCCGATACCACGCCAATCACCATACTGGGATTCACCTTCTTTTCCAGCATCTGTTCCAAAGGAGTGATAGTGCATGTCATCAAAGGAGAGTGTTCCGGGGTTCTTTCTTTTTGCTTCCGGAATCCAGTAAGCGTGTCTGGCAAAATCCATTCTATCATGTGGAGCGGGATTTGTCAGGAATTTGGTGCTATCACCGGTTGCACGGGGACGGTCTGCACCAATTAGAGTCGCAACTCCTTCACCGCGGATATGTACATTGGAAATTCGCTCAGGATATTCGATACCCATACCGCAGTTGATGGTGCGGAAAAAGTTATCTCGACACTGATCAGATAACTTAATGGTGCAATTGCGGAGAATCACTGTGGTATTTTCGGGTAGAAGGATTGCCCGGTCAATAAGCCAGTAATCCCGTCCGTCCGCAGCCTCTCGGGGTGGAATTAAAATAACGCCATCTTTGCTTTTGCTTTTAATTGCATTTTCGATGGTTTCACTATCTGTTGCAGCGAGAAAATGATTTACATTAACCATAATTTCCCTCCTAATATCTTAGGTGATGATTCTGATTAAACTGAAATGCCTAAATTTTTCTTTAAAATAGCACCTTATCCATTGTTTGTCAATATATTTTTCCCAAGGTTCGTAAGTTTTGAAATTTAGGAAAATCCACTATAAAATAATGCAAATGACTTCAAAAAAATAAATATTTGCGGAAAATAACAACACCATTTGTAGTAAGACCGCCGCTGTTGGGGAGAGAACAGCGGCGGTGTTGGCGTGTGTCGCACACGGGGAGTGTATACGCCTAAATATAATGTAAAATTTTTCCTTTGTCGAAAGCAAGGCTCTTATGGAGAATTCCCAAGAAATTATCATTTATTATTTGCCGAAGTGATGTTGCACTTCGGCATTTTTTGACAGTAAAGGTGGCAGTGCGTCAAATTACACTTGTTTCTTCCATGGCAATCTGCTATAATTACATAAGACTGTGCAAAGGAGAAATGAAAGTGGATATTATTATCGACATCCTTGCCTTTATATTGAAAATTTTAACCGGTTATACGGCAATCATGAGCATTTTCTTTTTGTTTCATAGGAAGAAGAATCCGGTTGTACCGCCGCAAACCCGCTTTGGCGTGTTGATTGCAGCGAGAAATGAAGAAAATGTCATTGGCGCGATTATAGAAAGCCTGATGCAACAGAATTATCCGAAGGAATTGTACGACATTATTGTCATCCCCAATAACTGCACAGACAATACAGAAGATGTTGCAAAGCGGGCAGGCGCGAAAATTATGCGCTGCAAAGAACCGGTGGGCACAAAAGGTGAGGTGCTTCACCAAGTTTTTGAAGAACTAATGGGCTCTTATGATGCTTATGTTATTTTTGATGCAGACAATATCGTGGACAGTGAATTTTTAACCTATATGAACCACGCAGTTGTGGCAGGCGCAAAGGTTGCAAAAAGCCGTCAATGTGCCCTGAACCCGTATGATAACTGGGTTTCCGGCAGTTATGACTTGTATTTCCAAAACATCAATCTTTTCCACAGCAGAGCAAGAGAAACATTCCGTTTAAGCGCAAAATTGATTGGTACCGGATTTATGGTTACCGATAGTTTGATGCAGGAATTGGGCGGCTGGAATACGGTTACACTTACAGAAGATATTGAAATGGCGGCGTTGTGCGCCGAACGGGGAATTCGGGTTCATTATGTGCCGGAGTCCCTTACATACGATGAAGAACCCTTATCTTTTGTGGTGTCACTGCGGCAACGCAGACGTTGGAGCGCTGGGGTACAAAGTGTGGCCAACCGCTATGTGGGCAGGCTTCTTCGTATACGCCCCAGTTGGTTGCGTTGGGATTTGGCGGCGCATATCGTAATGATTTATGTACAACTGCTGGCGCTGATTCCTTTGCTGTACAGTTGTATTGGGATACCAGTACTGGATATTTTGAAAACACTGGCGATTTCGTTTTCTGGTTTTTATGCCGGTTCTTTTGCGTTGGGGCTGTTTTTGGCTATTATGGGCAAACGTAACATCCTTAAAATGTGGAAAGGCATTGTGCTGTACCCACTGTTTTTGTTTACTTGGTATCCTATGCACATTTGGGGGCTTTTTTCAAAGCCGAAGACTTGGAAACCCATTGTTCACGGCACAGCCAAGAAACGGGAAGAAGTTCCTTGCGGCAGTGGAAAGAAAAGTTAATTATCTGCTTGCAGATTTATAATTTTAAGAAGGTGTATTTATGACAGTAATTGATATTTATTCCGGTTTCTTGGGGGCAGGAAAGACAACATTGATTCATAAAATGATTTCTGAATCCTATAAAGGACAAAAATTGGTTCTCATAGAGAATGAATTTGGCGAAATAGGCATAGACGGCGGATTT
>JAZOXE010000160.1:0-2916 GCA_045659525.1 Faecousia sp.
CAGTTGGTAGAGCAACTGACTCTTAATCAGTGGGTCCCCGGTTCGAGTCCGTGAAGGTGCACCAATGGCCCGTTGGTCAAGCGGTTAAGACACCGGCCTCTCACGCCGGTAACGGGAGTTCGATTCTCCCACGGGTCACCACTTTTTTAAAGAATAAAAGACTGTTAGAGTGTAAAACACTTTGGCATATATAGTTCGTGTTGATTGCCATGAGGGTCCACCTGTTCCCATCCCGAACACAGAAGTTAAGCTCATGTGCGCCGACAATACTTGGCGGGCGACTGCCCGGGAAGATAGGTAATGCGAACACAAGAGAGTCAGGAGAAATCCTGGCTCTCATTTTTTGTTTTGTAGAGATTGGCGCTCTTATTGTCTGACTTTCCTTTGGATTTCTTTCTTGAAATGGTCTTTTATATTTGATATAATATATAAAATATATGTACTGATATGAAGTCAAGTTGGGAGGCGCGATATGAACGACGAAGAATTGAAATTGCGAATTGGTAAGAATATTGCTTCCTATCGGAAACAACACCGCTTAACCCAAGCAAAATTGGCAGAAAAACTGAATTATTCGGACAAAGCCGTTTCGAAATGGGAACGGGGAGAATCTATGCCGGATGTGAGCATTTTGGTGCAGATTGCGGATTTATTTGGAACTACCGTGAATAAACTTCTGGAAGACCCCAATGCGCTGCCGGACAACCCCGGCAAAGTAGAGCGGGTTATGGGAAAAGCGGTGGAGAAAACGCTGAAGCGCAAGGCGGACAAGAATATTATTTTGGGGCTTTGTTCTCTGCTTGTCTGGTTTGTGGCGTTGTTGAGTTTTATTATACTGTCTACATTAGAGATTCAAGACAGTTGGATCGCCTTTATTTATGCAATCCCTGTAAATGCTACGGTACTTTTGATTATGCGCTCTGCGTGGCATGATTTTCGATGGAATCAGACCTTGATTTCCGGAATTGTTTGGGGAACACTGCTAAGTTTGTATTTTTCTTTATTACTTTTCTTGGGACAAAATGTGTGGAAAATCTTTTTGCTTGGCATACCTGGACAGATAGCGGTGCTGCTGTGGTGTCGTATGTACCGGGATAATGGCAAGGAGGAGCAGGATGGATAAAAAGGCGCTGCGTCGTGAAATTCGGGCAAAAAAGCAAGCAATGTCCCCGGAAGAAATCGAAAAAGCCAGCGCCCGCTTGAAGGAACTTTTTATTTCTACCTCCCAGTATCAAAAGGCAAAAACGATTTACGGATATTTGCCCTACAACCAAGAAGTTCGTACACTACCGATTCTCTATCAGGCAATAGCCGATGGAAAAAAAGTGGCAGTACCCAAAGTGTATGGGGAGGAAATGCGCTTTATCTTTATGGATAATTTGGCGGAAGTTGCGCCCGGTTTTGGCGGAATTCCTGAACCCATTCGGGATGCGCCGGTAGCCGATGATGAAACGGCACTGGTACTGATGCCCGGGTTGGCTTTTGACAAAGCAGGCCACCGCATTGGCTACGGCGGCGGGTTTTATGACCGCTTTTTACAAAATGAACCGAACCACCCAACGGTGGCGCTTTGTTATGAATTTCAAATGTTTCCCCAGTTGGAAACGGAAGAATTTGACGTCCCGGTGGACTGCGTTCTCTGGGCATAGGAGTAAATATGATATATGTAGTTATCGCCCTGGCAGTGTTTGGTGTTTGCTTTCTGCTGGATAAGGGTTTTAAGAAGTTTTTTCGCAACAAGCGGCAACACGAAACCGGTCTTTCTGTGAAGCCGGCCAAAAGATATGCGGTTATCGGCATATTGGTGTTTGTACTGGGAATTGCAGCAATTCTTACCGGCATCAATGACGGCTGGATATTGATTGCCGGCGGAAGCGTACTGATATTATTAGGAATTGCCCTCATTGGCTATTATCTGTCCTTCGGCGTGTACTATGATGAGGACACCTTCCTTTATCACAATTTCGGAATAAAAAACCGGGAATACCGATATGATGATATTATGTATCAACAACTGTATGTTTCCGGTAACAGCACCGTGATTGAATTGCATCTGCGGGACGGAAAAACCCTGCAGTTGCAGTCCGGTATGGAAGGGGTATATCCTTTTATGGACAAGGCATTTTCCGGCTGGCTGCGGCAAACCGGACGTCGGCAGGAAGACTGCGATTTTTACAAACCGGAAAACAGTTGTTGGTTTCCGTCTCCGGAGGAATGAGTTATGCACATACCCAGTGGCACGACAGATACATTGGAACTTGTGACCTTTCAGGAGGCGCTTACTGCCGCGAACACGCCGAACCCGGATTATGACATCCAAAAGTGGCTTTATGCGCCTAATTTCTATTCGGAATACCGTTACATATTGGGAACCCGGGGGAAGAACCCCTTGATTTGTATTGGCATAAATCCTTCCACCGCCCAACCGGGGGATTTGGATAACACGCTAAAATCCGTGGAACGGATTGCTCTGGGCAATGGGTTTGACAGTTTTATAATGTTTAATGTCTACGCCCAGCGGGCAACAAATCCGGACGCTATGGAAAAAACCTGCAATTTGCAACTGCACAAGGAGAATATGGCGGCTTTTTCTTATGTACTTTCCCTATCCCAGTGCCCGGCAGTTTGGGCGGCGTGGGGAACGATTATTGAAAAGCGCGGGTATTTATCTCAATGTTTAGAGGATATGATTGCCATAGGCAACCGTTATCATGCGGCGTGGTATTGCGCCGGTGCCGTGAGCAAGAAAGGGCATCCCCATCATCCTCTCTATTTGCGAAAAGAGGAAAAAATGAAGCCCTTTGATGTGGAGTCTTACTTGGCAAATTTGCAAAAATAAACCTTTCGGGATAAGGAGTCATTTATGGACAGTCAGTGCGATACTTGTTGGTATTTTGATTATGATGAAGAGTACGA
>JAZOXE010000161.1:0-2272 GCA_045659525.1 Faecousia sp.
CCCATACCGACCAACTGACAAATAATGCGTTCAGAAGTATTCTCTCTACCCTTCTTCAGTCCTGCCACAACATCCGGCAATTCTGCTTCAAAGGATTCTTCCGTAATCTCACCGGAATGCGCCATATTCAAAAACTGACCGCGGTGCATACCTTGGGCGATATTATCCAGATAGAGTTTATCAAATTTCCGGGCAATATCGTCATCCACCTCATGGAATGAACCCATCGACATCACCAAACAACCGGGTTTACACCACGGCTCCTCAACCAGCACTGCATCTGCCGTTGTCAAAGTGATGATCACATCGGACTCCCGGCACGCTTCCTCAATACTGGCGTAAGGGGTAATTTCAAAATCAGCATCCGGAAAATAAGACGCAAATTTCTCCCTTGCTTCGGGACGGATGTCGCAAATGCGGAGTTCTTTCATCTTATGTACTTTTCGAATACACTCCACAGCATAGAACGCTTGTCGACCTGCGCCAATAATCGTCACAACATCCGTACTTCCTGCCAAATATTTCATCGCTACGGCAGGCTGTGCGCCGGTACGGGCATCAGATATCCAGTCGCCACACATCAAAGCCCGCAGATCACCGTTTGCCGGGTCTGTAAGCAGCAGATTTGCGCGAATAAAAGGCAAACCGTTTTTCGGATTGTCGGAATAGCCGCCAACCACTTTGATACCGGCGGAATTCAGCGGATGAATATAGGACGGCATAGAGTTGAACCAGCCGTTCACGCCGGCGCTGCTCATATCTGTTGTGATCTTGGAAGGCATAATGATCTGCTTTTCTCCGTACCATTTCCAGGTGTTCTCCACGCACTGGATCACATCTTCAATGGATACGTATTTTTGCACCATTTGATTGGTAATTATCAAAGATTCCATATTGCATCTCCTCATGTGTAATATTTCTTACAAAATCATTGTAACAAATATGCACTCTCTATCAATAGCAGAAGATACTGCTTATGGACAAAACAACGATTTTATGATATGTTAAACCAAGTGAGGTGATTGCTATGCCCGGCACTTTAATATCTTTTCAAAAATTTCCAACCTTTGGTTTTGCCCATCATTTGTTTACCGAAGAAACGCGACAACTGCAAAATGACATTCAGCATAGTTTTGTTTTGGTGTATGTAAAATCCGGCCATCTAACCGCGCATATATACGGTCGTGACTTTGATGCGCCTGCCGGCAGTCTGCTGATTTTGTTCCGTGATTTTCCTTTTTCCCTTATATCTGAAAGCAATACGCCCCAAGATTATTGCAGTATTCAGGTATATACAGACTTCAAATTTCATTTTTTGGATGACCACGAAGATTTTCCGGCGGGATTTGACGGACTGGCTCTGCCGATCGTTATTCCGCCCTGCAACGAAGTAGAAGCGATCAAAAAGGATATGTTTGCGATTGTTTCCAACCTCTCAATCTCCAGAGAAACGTACAAAACCAGCGCTGCTATGACATTGTGCGGAATCCTCTCCAGATTAGATGCAATCTATCGTCAAAAACAACACAAGGGAAAAAACATATCCACTTACTGGGAATATAAGATCAAGCGATATTTGGCAGACCATATTGATAAAACGATCACCCTGGAAGATTTGGCAACTGCGATGGGGAAAACGCCTAATTATCTTAACAGTGTGTTTACGCAGGTTGCGGGAATTGGAATTCATCAATATCAAAACCGCGAAAAAATGCGATTAGCCGCAATGCTAATGGAGTCGCAAAATCTCTCTTTCCGGGAAGCTTGCGAAAATGTTGGCATTGCCGATCTGTCCCACGGATATCGTCTGTTTAAAAAACACATGGGCGTTACACCAAAAGCATTTATGGCATCAGAGCATACATAAAGGGCGTGCTGCAGCACGCCCTTTCACTGTTAAATACAATCTAAAATTTCGCCGGCAGACTCCAGAACAAGGTGGGGTTTATCCTCTGAGACCGCCAAAATCTCCGGCGTTGTTTCGCCGCTCATAACCAAAATCCCGGTAATTCCTGCATTGAGTCCGCTCTTTACATCGGTATAGATCCGATCGCCGATAACGCAGGTTTCCTCTTTACCAAAACCAAGTCGCTCCATAGCCAACTGCGGCATTAGCGGCGAGGGTTTGCCGATGACCACCGGACGTTTGCCGGTAGCATTGAAGATCATTTCGCACACACTGCCGCAATCCGGTACACTGCCAAATTCTGTGGGACATACCAAGTCCGGATTGGTTGCAATATATGGGATCTCCCGGGTCAAAAGCAGCCAG
>JAZOXE010000162.1:0-3229 GCA_045659525.1 Faecousia sp.
CTCCGACTTCCTCACGCTTGTATTTTATGGCGAAGTGGATTATTATAATATAGTGCGTGTGCGCACTATATTATAATAGAGGAGAAAAATATGGAGCAGAAATATTTGATAGATCACTTGTTTGACTTGCTAAATGAAAGCGACATTCTCGATTTGCGTGCAATTGAGAGGACTCCGGAAAAAGACGGTTATATTATTACAGCGGGTGACGGCTCTGCTTTTTCGGTTGTTTGTAAAGCGTTATTGCCGAATGTAATGCAAACAGAGCAATAAGGGAAGCGTCTGCTTCCCTTATTTACGTCTTCCCCGCTTGGGCGGGGCTTTTTTTATGGGTTTTGGAGGCGCTTTCCGGGAAGCGACGCCACCCGGTCTTGGGGGAACGGCTCGGATTAAGCATTTGGGGCCGGAACCAATCAAATCTTCCCGATGGGCTTTTATCAGCGCTTCCCGCACCAAATAATAGTTTTTAGGATTGCGGTACTGAATAAGCGCCCGCTGCATTGCTTTTTCGTGGGGATCGGTAGGTACATACACTTTCTCCATTGTGCGAGGGTCAAACCCCGTATAGTACATCACCGTGGAAAGTGTGGACGGGGTGGGATAAAAGTCCTGCACCTGCTCCGGGTTATACCCCATATCCCGGATATATTCTGCCAGTTCCACCGCTTCTTTCATTGTAGAACCGGGGTGGCTGGACATAAGATAGGGCACCAAAAACTGGTTCATCCCGAACTTTTTATTCAGGTCGTAATACTTCTCCACAAAGCGGTTATACACCGCATTTTTCGGTTTTCCCATACGGCTGAGCACCTTGTCGGATACGTGTTCCGGCGCAACTTTCAACTGTCCGGAAATATGGTGCTGCACCAGTTCTTTGAAGAATGTATCTTTTTTGTCCGCCAACAGATAATCAAACCGGATGCCACTGCGGACAAACACCTTTTTCACGCCGGGCAGTTTCCGCAGTTTCCGCAAAAGGGATACGTAATCACTGTGGTCGGCGTTCATGTTTTTACAAGGCGTAGGGAACAGACATTGCCTGCCGCCGCACGCGCCTTTTGTCATTTGTTTTTCGCAGGCAGGATGGCGGAAGTTTGCTGTTGGGCCGCCTACGTCGTGAATATAGCCTTTAAAATCTTTCTCTTTTATAATGGTCTCTGCCTCTGCCAAAATCGATTCGTGGGAACGGGTTTGGATAATTCTCCCCTGATGGAACGTCAGCGCGCAGAATGAGCACGCGCCAAAGCACCCGCGGTTACTGACCAAACTGAACTTTACTTCTTCGATGGCCGGTACGCCGCCGGCTTTTTCGTAACTTGGGTGGTAAGTACGGCAGTAGGGCAATCCGTAGACTTCATCCATTTCCTCTTGGGTGAGGGGTTTTTGCGGTGGGTTTTGCACCACAAACCCCTTATCATAAGGCTCTGCCAGCCGTTTTGCGGTAAAGGGATCGCAGTTATGATACTGCAGTTTGAAACTTTCCGCATAAGTTTTAGGGTTTTCTTTCACCCGGGAAAAGGCAGGAAGTACCACCGTGGGCAGACTTTCATCCGGCGCATCCATACGGAAAACCGTACCGTCAATATAGGTAATATCCCGCACATTCATTCCGGAATTTAAGGCATCTGCCAATTCCACAATGCTCTTTTCACCCATACCGTACATCAAAATATCCGCTTGCGAATCCAGCAAAATGGAACGTTTCATACTTTCCGACCAGTAATCGTAGTGGGAGAGTCTGCGCAAACTGGCTTCAATACCACCGATGAGGATCGGCACATCTTTATAGGTCTGGCGAATTAAGTTACAGTAGACAACCGTTGCGTAATCCGGACGTTTCCCCATTACGCCGCCGGGGGTAAACGCATCGTTTTTCCGCCGATGCTTGGTTACGGAATAGTGGTTGACCATAGAATCCATATTGCCGCCGGTAACCAAAAAAGCAAGCCGCGGCCGGCCTAACACCGTAATGGACTGGGGGTTTTTCCAATCCGGTTGCGAGATAATACCCACCGTATAACCGGCATTTTCCAGCACCCGGCTGATAATGGCATGACCGAAAGAGGGATGGTCCACATAAGCATCCCCAATCACATATACAAAGTCACACTGTTCCCAGCCCCGCGCTTTCATATCCCCTTTGGAAATAGGAAGAAAATCCATAATCTGTCCCCCGGAATATTCTAAAATCTTTTCTTTAGTATATCATTCTTTTTTCAAAAAGGGAATATGGAAAAATACATTGACAATTAAGTTGTTTTGCAGTACAAATATACTTGAAAAAATATACATAGAAGAAACGGGGGAGGATAATGTCCAAAGAACTCATTAGGCTCCAGGACCTTGTCATGGAGTTTGACGGGGAACGTGTCTTAGACGGCATCAATCTCTATTTTAATGACCATGAATTTCTTACGCTGCTGGGCCCTTCCGGCTGCGGCAAAACTACGACCTTGCGGATTATCGGCGGCTTCCAAACGCCCACATCCGGCGAGGTTTTCTTTGATGGCGAATCCATCAAAGACCTTCCGCCCTATAAACGGCAGATTAACACCGTTTTTCAGCGGTATGCCCTATTTCCCCACCTGAACGTTTTTGATAACATCGCCTTTGGCTTGAAAGTTGCCAAACTGCCCAAAGCCGAAATCACGGAACGGGTGCAGGAAATTCTTACCGTTGTAGGTCTCAAGGGGTATGAACACCGCCGGGTTGAGAATCTGTCCGGTGGACAGCAGCAGCGTGTTGCAATAGCCAGAGCCTTGGTAAACCGTCCCAAAGTTCTTCTTTTGGACGAACCCCTTGCGGCTTTGGATTTACGTCTGCGCAAAGATATGCAGAACGAACTCAAACGAATTCAGCAGGCCGGAAAGAATCTCGTTATCCATGTATCTCCCGATCAGATTCGTCCGCTGATGGAAAACCTCTCCTCCCGTGGCCTGTATCTGATTGTCGGCGCCTCCTCTCAGGACGAGGGTGAAGCCATCCTCAGTGAAGTTGCAAAGTTAACCCATGATTAGGCAATGAGATAAAGGTAACTTTAGAAGCCACGCCGATATATTCAACAAAATGAAAAAGGGCTTATTTCTTTCCTAAGAAACAGACAAATGAAAAAATAACCTCCTGACGTAGAAAAAACTACGACAGGAGGTTATTTACATGACACGAAAGTAAAAGAAGCAACGCAAACCCATTGTCATACAAATAAAAAAAAATCAGAGCAAGTTATGGT
>JAZOXE010000163.1:0-2710 GCA_045659525.1 Faecousia sp.
TGGTGACAACCCCTTGGTATGATTATGAGATTCCAATGACTCAGGCCGCAGAATTGGGTACGCAAAAAGTAATGAGCGAACACGCTACCATCGGAATTGTTGTTACCACAGACGGGACAATCACCGATATCCCCCGGGATGATTATGTTGCCGCAGAACGAAAAGCCATTTCCGATATGCAGCAAAGTGGAAAACCGTACTTAATTATTATTAACTCCAAATATCCCGGCGGTAATTCTGCAAAGAATGTTAAAAAAGAAATTATGGACACCTTTGGTATTGCCCCAATTATATGCGACTGTCAGGCACTTACGGAAGAAGAAATTATGGATATTCTCTTAAATTTGCTTTACACATTTCCTATGAAACAACTCAATGTTCACTATCCGCGTTGGATAAACACATTAGAAAACACCCATCCGGTAAAAGCCTCATTATTTTCTTTGCTAACCAAAGTTGCAGAAAAAATCACATCTTTGGGATATGCAAGTCAGGTTCTACCGGAAATTTTAGATGCCGAACAAGTTTCAGATTACACAATTAATACCATAGACCCAGCCACCGGACAAATCAGTTGTACAATTTCTTATCCAGATAGTTTCTTCTACGAAGTACTGTCAGAGCGGACCGGTGTTACTGTTGAAAACGATGCGGCACTTATGGCTCTGTTAACGGAACTCATGAAAGTAAAAACGGAATATGACAAAATTTCAGACGCTCTATCTTCTGTAAAAGCCACAGGTTACGGTGTTGTAATGCCGGATGCTTCACAAATGACAATGGAAAAACCGGAATTGCTCCACAAAAACGGCGCATATGGCATAAAATTAAAGGCCGGTGCTCCGTCAATCCATATGATCCGTATAGACATTGACACAGAAATCAATCCGATGGTAGGCGGACAGCAACAATCGGAAGACCTAATTCGGTATCTCTCCGAAGAGGATACTGAAAAACTTTGGCAATGCAATATATTTGGAAAAACTGTATATGATTTATTGCAGGAAGGTCTCACCGGAAAATTACTGCGCACACCGGAGGATGTTCGCAGTAAAATTCGCGGAAGTCTTACCAAAATTGTTAACGACGGCGCAAACGGACTTATTTGTCTCATTTTATAAAAAGGCAGGCACTGTAATTTACAGTGCCTGCTTTTTTATTACATATCCTTTTTCTTTGCCTTCTCGGCTTTCTTTGCGGCTTTGGCCTTAGCCTTTTCTTCCGCTTTCTTCTTTGCTGCTTCCTGCGCTGCTGCAGTAGCGGTATCATTGGAAGAAATTGCCCACTTTGCAAATTCAATCCGCACCTGGTCTGCGCCGGTCTCAACTACAATTTTATCTTCCTTCACATTGACAACCGTGCCTACAATGCCGCCGATGGTTGTAATTTTGTCGCCAGTTTTAACGTTAGACCGCATATTCTCCGCTTCTTTTTTCCGCTTGTTTTCGGGGCGAATCATCAAGAAGTAGAAAACGCCGATCATAACAACCAGCATAATAATCATAGAAGATCCACCGGCTGCAGCACCGGCGCCTTCTGCTAAAAAGTTCAACATAAGTTACACTCCTTTTATAAATTTCTTCTATATTATACCATTAAAAGAATAAAAAGCAAGGAAATTTTAAATTCTTCTGCCTAACTTTTCAGAATATTCATTTCTAAAACTCGAAAATGTTCCGGCATCCAAATTTTCCCTGATTCTTTCCATAAGTCTGTTGTAGAAATAAAGGTTATGCATAACACTTAAGCGCATAGCGAGCATCTCTTCTGCTACAAACAAATGTCGAATATAGGCTCTGCTGTATCGACGGCAAACTGGACAGTCACATTGTGGATCAATGGGAGATAAGTCCGTTGCATACTTTGCGTTTTTCAGGTTAATTGCGCCTTCCCAAGTAAATAATCGAGCGTGCCGGGCATTTCTTGCAGGCATTACACAGTCAAAGAAGTCAACACCTCTTGCCACGCCCTCAATGATATTGGACGGTGTTCCCACGCCCATCAAATACCGGGTTTTATCAGCCGGCATAAAAGGTTCAACCGCATCAATGATGTCGTACATCTCCTGCGCAGTTTCGCCCACTGCAAGTCCACCTATGGCGTATCCTGGCAAATCCAACTCAGCAATGCGTTTCATATGGTCTACTCGGATATCTGCATATGTGCCACCTTGGTTAATGCCCCAAAGCATCTGTTGCGGGTTCACGGTATCCGGCAGTTGATTCAGTCGTGCATTTTCCGCTTTACACCGCTCAAGCCACCGAAATGTTCTGGCGGCACTTTCTTCAACGTACTTGCGGGGCGCAGGATTTTCAACACATTCATCAAATGCCATACAAATATCAGAACCTAAATTGGATTGAATTTGCATACTTTCTTCCGGCCCCATAAAAATTTTGTGTCCGTCAATGTGGGATGAAAAGGTTACACCCTCTTCTTTGATTTTCCGCAATGATGCCAAACTGAAGACCTGGAAACCACCGGAATCAGTAAGAATTGGTCCTTCCCACGTCATAAACTTGTGCAGGCCGCCACACTCTTTCACCAACTTGTCACCCGGACGCAGGTGCAAATGGTAAGTGTTGGAAAGAATTATCTGCGCAGCTATCTCCTTAAGGTCCTTAGGAAGCACGCCCTTAACAGTTGCCTGCGTGCCAACGGGCATATAGATTGGCGTTTCGATATCGCCGTGCGGAGTGTGCAAAATACC
>JAZOXE010000164.1:0-7859 GCA_045659525.1 Faecousia sp.
TAGTCTTTACGATAATTTAGCCAAATATGCCGGCGCCGGCACACTGGTACCCATTACCGGTTTTGCCAATGCCATCTCCGCACCGGCTATCGAATTCAAAACCGAGGGTTTCATATTAGGCGTTGGTGCCAAGATGTTCACAATCGCCGGTCCAGTGATAGTATACGGCGTAAGTGCAAGCGTAGTTTATGGTCTCATTTATTGGATAACCACATTATTCTAACAAACACGGCTTGACCACTTGGTCAATCCGTTTGTTTATTGTGGGAAACGATAGGCTTTGGGCCATTCATAACCAGCACCGTTTATCAATTCAACAATGCCTTTTCGGGCAATGGCTGGATTAGAGCATAGTTTCTCAACCAATTCTTCTATTATTTGATTGACCTCGTCATCTTTTAAGGAACGTAAGGCATCCAAGCAAGCAATGAAATTTCGGGCAGATTGTTTATCCAAGACTTTGGGAAGTTTCTGCTCCAACATTGGCCGATACTGCGTTAAAAGTATTGCTCGTTCTAATTGGTATTCTTGGGCTTTGTTTTCCTCCCAATACATCATTGTCAACCATACACTGTCTTGAATTAAACGAGGGAGATCATCAATGTCTATTTCTTTTAGGCGCTTTAACAAGGGAACAATATGTATGCGGTCTTCTGGCTCCGAGTAATAGTTTTCCAAAAGACGATGTCGCGCATAATTGTGAGAAAGATGTTGTTCCCAGAAACTCCACACCTCTTCGTAGGAGCAATCTAAGAAATCCATGATCTTAACACGGCAGTCCATCAGCATAGCCAATTCTTTATCTTTGTGGCAATTTGCAATCAGTTTGTCGACAAGCTCAAGGCCTTTTCTTTCGACATCATCCCCCCACGGAAGGTAAAGAAACTCAATATCTGTTGTACTGTGAGCATGGGAAAAGAAAACATTATGATGTTTCCAAAACCATTCATACATTTGTTGTTGCTGCTCATTGGATGCTTCTTCGATTAAAGCTGACCAGTCGTCTACGCAATCAGAATAAAATATGCCAAAATCTCCTGGTTCGTCAATATATATCTTCTGTGCTATAATTTCAAAGACTGTGCCAAGCCAATAAAATGCATCCATTATTGCACCGACGTTACGTAGCAAGATAAAACGTTCATCTAATGCACTTCTTATCTCGGAAATGAAATAATTAACTTCATCTTCAGGTACATATCGGTGTCCTCCCGCTCTTGCAGTAGCGTAGGTTAACAAAACATCTTTCCATTCATTCAAAAGGCCATTAGGAAGGCGGCGCATATACCAAATAGAAAGATGCTCTCGTATCTTTTGGTTGTTATAAGCAAAGTCCTGAAGAAAAATGCGAAGACTGTTGGAACTCAAATTTTTAATTGCATCATACCAAGGAAGAGAGAAAACCTCATCTATATTATTATCCTTTGAATCTGTAGAGTTTCCGGTAAAAATATATTCACCAGCTTCGATTGCGAATAGAACAGCAGCCTTGTGTTTGCAATTCCCATGAACAGCGTAAGGGCAAGAGCAGATCCAAGTATCTGGCATACCACCAGGTAGACTAATCTCTACAATATAGTCCTCTGTGCCGTCTACATGCGCGGTGACCTTGTTTCCGTCATGAATAATGTTTGAGACTTTTCCTTCTTCAAAATATTTTTTGCCCCGTGCAAGGATGTGGGGAGTAAATTCTTCTTTCCAGTTTTCAATCATACAATTCACCTCTCTAACTGGTGTATAATCAAATTATCATATACATAGTACAATAATCCGGGCACAATTGCAATGCTGACAAAATGCGACACACTTAAAACTATTTTGCGGAATTTCGGCAAAAAACACTGCGTCCTAAGTTGACACAAGCAGAAGGTATGATCCTCGGCACCGCCGCCAAAATGTTTACAATCGCAGGACCTGTCATGGTCTACGGCACGGAGGCAAGTGTGGTATATGGACTTATTTATTGGCTAACCACATTTTTTAATGGGCGCTTAATAACTGCCCATATGCAATATATAGCAAATATCAGGAAATCGGGATTGCAAGACAGAACAATCGTTCCTGCAGAATTTTGCCGGAGCACGGTTGCTTTTGCTACAGCATATATGCTATAATAACGGTGAAAATGTTACTTCCGGGGTGAGCGGATGGATGCACAACTTTTACGAAGTCTGAGCAGGATCACCGATGAGGAACAAGTGATCCTGGATGGCCAGACCACCATTGATCGACAAATCTATATGCGTGGGCAGGACAATACCGTCAGCGCCCAAAAGTTGCTATCTTCCGGTAAACTTATCACACTGCGGTCGCATACCAGGTTCATTCATTTCCCGGAACATACCCACGACTATGTAGAAGTGGTATATATGTGCGCAGGTCAGACCACGCATATCGTGAACGGAACCCAAATCGTACTTCGGCAGGGCGAACTTCTCTTTATGAACCAAAGCGCTATCCATGAGATATTGGAAGCCGGAGAAGGAGATCTGGCTGTCAATTTCATTGTTTTGCCGGAGTTTTTCAACAACATCTTGGCGTTTATCGGGGAAGAAGAGACTCCACTGCGCCGATTTTTGGTGGACTGCCTGTGCGCGCAGAGCAGCGGGGCGGCCTTTTTGCATTTTAAGGTCGCCGGCATCGTGCCTATCCAAAATCTCATAGAAAACCTGCTGTTTACATTGTTGGAAGACACAGGGACCAAACGAAAGATGAGCCAACTGACTATGGCGCTGCTGTTTATGCAACTTATGGGTCATACAGAGACCCTGGAGACTTTGGACCAGGAACAAGCCGCCACCGTTAAAGCCCTTTCTTATATCGAAACACATTACATTTCCGGAAGTCTGACAGAGCTTGCCCAACAACTGCATTATGATCTTTACAGTCTTTCCAGAGAGATTAAACGCAAAACCGGTAAAAATTATACCCAGTTGGTACAAGAAAGACGTTTGGCGCAGGCTGCATTTCTGCTGAAAAATACCGACCGGAATGTGGATGAAATCGCAAACGCAGTCGGTTATGAAAATATGGGTTATTTCCACCGCATCTTTAAGAACTGTTTTGGTGTTTCTCCCAGAAATTACAGATTGCAAATCAGGTAACTTTTTTTGTTAAATCAAGACCTCCTTTTTTACTGTACGCCATGGTAGAATGGATATAAAAAGGGACACTGCCTATTGAGGCCACTGCCCTTGGTGATTTAAAAATACAGATGGAGGTATATGGATATGTCTTATGCAGAAACAAAAGCAAAATATGCGGCGCTGGGTATTGATACAGATGCCGCCATTGCGAAACTGAAAAACGTTCCCGTTGCTCTGCATTGCTGGCAAGGGGATGATGTTCGGGGTTTTGATACTGACCCTTCCAAACCCCTTACCGGCGGTATTCAAACTACCGGTAATTACCCCGGAAGAGCAAGAACACCGGAAGAGTTAATGGCGGACCTGGACATGGTACTGAAACTTTGCCCCGGCACAAAGAAAATGAATCTCCACGCATCCTATGCCATTTTTGAGGATGGGCAGTGGGCAGACAGAGATCAGTTGGAACCGAAGCATTTTCAAAAATGGGTGGACTTCTGTAAGGAACGGGGCTTAGGCTGTGATTTCAACCCTACTTTCTTTTCTCACCCGAAAGCCAACGGATTGACCCTTTCTTCTCCCGATCCCGAAATCCGTAAATTCTGGATCGACCACGGCAAGGCGTGTATCCGCATTTCCAACTATTTGGCGCAGGAGTTGGGGCAGCCCTGTATTATGAATATCTGGACCGGTGATGGTTTCAAGGATATTCCCGCTGACCGTATGGGTCCCAGAAAGAGATACAAAGAATCTATTGACGAAATTCTTTCCGAGAACTTTGATTTCGAGAAGGTCAAGCCCTGTGTGGAAAGCAAGGTGTTTGGCATTGGTGTGGAGGCATATACAGTGGGTTCTGCCGAGTTCAGCCTGAGTTATGCCGCTATGAACAAGGAACGCTGCATCCCCTTAATGGATAATGGTCACTACCATCCCACCGAGGTGGTTTCTGATAAAATACCGGCTCTTTTAACTTTCTTTCCTGAGATTGCGTTGCATATCACCCGTCCCATCCGTTGGGACAGCGACCACGTGGTGCTGCTGGATGACGAGACCAAAGAACTCTGTAAAGAGATCGTTCGCTGCGGCGGTCTGGAAGGCAGCGTAAAAATTGCTCTTGACTATTTCGACGCTTCTATTAACCGCATTGCTGCCTGGACAGTCGGACTGCGCAATGTGCAGAAGGCGCTTTTGATGGCGCTTTGCACGCCGGACTTCACAGCGCTGCAGGATTCCGGCAACTTTACCGAACTGCTGGTGGCGCAGGAGGAACTAAAGACCATGCCTTTCGGAGAGATCTGGGAGGAATACTGCGCCCAGTGCGGTGTGCCGGGTGACGGTAACTGGTTTGCGCAAGTAAAAGAATACGAGCAGCATGTTCTGGGAAAGAGAGTGTAAAAATGACAAATACCACAGATAAACAGCGGATGCAGGCATTTGTAAAACTTTCCTGCATCGGTGGTAGCCGGGCAGATTATGTGCAGGGTGGCGGGGGCAACACCTCGGTGAAACTGGAAAACGGACAAATGGCGATTAAGGCATCCGGATTTTGCCTGAAGGACATTCGGGAGGACAACGCCTATGCGATGCTAAACGGCAACGCGCTGCGGAAATTCTACCGGGAACATCAGCCGGAGGATTTTGAAGACTGCGAAGCCGCCGGCGCAAAATGCACCAAAGAGAACATTTTGACAGTGGATGGACTCCCTGCCCTGCGCCCCTCTGTGGAGGCGGGCTTCCATTCTCTGCTGAAAACCTATGTGCTACATACCCATAGCATCTACGCAAATCTTGCCGCCTGCTGCGTGGGCGGACGGGAAACGGTGGAAAAGGCTCTTGCGGACGCACCCTACTCCTGGGGTTGGGTAGACTATCAGGATCCCGGCGCGCGGCTGGCATTTGCCATTCGGGACGAGTTGGACCGGGTAGAAAAGGAAACCGGAAAAATCCCTGCAGTGATCTTGATGCAGAATCACGGTATCATTGTCCATGACGATGATGCAGTAAGTTGTCTTGCTATCCACGCAGATGCCAATGTACGTCTGGCTGCTTACTTTGCTCTGGCGGAAAATGCGTTCCCCCAGGTAGCAATCAAAGCACTGGCAGGCGGCATCTATCAGGCGGATGCTCCCTATTTAAAGAAATGCTTAAAAAACTGCGCTTACACCCAGGAGCAACTGCTTTATGAGCCCCTGTATCCCGATCAGATGGTGTTTCTTGTGGGCACATATTTCCAAGACAAAGACAGCATTGAGGAAGGAGAAGCGGTGGCAGACACCAAAACCGGTGAACTGCTGATGCGTATGAGCGCACCCAAAGCGCAGGCGCTGGCAGAGGTGCTGACGGCAGTGTTCTTTATTATGGAGCACATTCAGAAAAACGGCTACAAAGTGTTGACAATGAGCGATGCAGCCCGTAACTTTATTGCAAACTGGGAGAGCGAAAAGTATCGCAAATCGTTACACGACAAAAAATAACAGGAGGTCCTTATGAACATTAAATACATCCATCCCGCAGACCAGTTGGTTATGTTTATGCAGCGGATCTACGACAAAGGTATGACCACCACCTCCGGCGGTAATTTGTCCATTTTGGATGAAAATGGCAATATCTGGATTACGCCGGCGGGTGTGGATAAGGGTACGCTCAACCGCAACGATATCGTCTGCGTCAAGGAGGACGGTACCGTGGTGGGCCTGCACAAACCCTCCTCGGAACTGCCGTTTCACGCGGCGGTATATAAAATGCGTCCGGATCTTAAGGCGGTACTCCACGCCCATCCCCCTGCGCTGGTATCCTTTTCTATCGCGAGAAAACTGCCGAACCTGGATTTGATGCCCTCTGTCCGGATGATGTGTCCCAATGTGCAGATCGCCAAATATGCCGTACCGGGAAGCGAAGCGCTGGGTGAGAATATCGGGCAGTGCTTCCGGGACGGATGTGATATCGTTCTTTTGGAAAACCACGGCGTTTGTATTGGCGCAGAAGATATGTTTACCGCATTCCAGCGGTTTGAAACGCTGGAATACACCGCCAATTTGGAAATTCTGGCAAAGCGCATCGGTAAGGTCAAATCGTTGGAAGACAAGGCTTATAAACTGGCGCAAACCCGTACCCACTTAAAAATGGACGACTTCATCCCCGGAAGCCACTCTGAGGAAGAACTTGCCGCCCGGCGGGATATGATCACGTTAATCCGCCGATCCTACAAGCAGGGACTTTTCGTTGCTGCCCACGGAACATATTCTGTTCGTCTGTCTGACGGTAGTTTTGTGATTACACCCTACGGTATGGATAGAGCCTACCTGGAGGAAGAGGACCTGGTGCGTGTTAAGGCGGGAATGAAGGAAATGGGCAAGATTCCCTCCCGGGCAGTAAGCCTGCACGAAAAGATCTACAATGAGCATCCGCAGATCGGCGCAATCCTTCTGGCCCATCCTACCCACGCCATGGCCTTTGCGGTTACGAATACCCATTTTGATCCTCGCACCATTCCTGAAAGTTACATTCTGCTGCGGGACGTTAAACGGATGCCTTACGGACAGAACTATGTCAAACAGGACGATATGGCGGCTTATTTCGGCGAGGCTACTCCGGCGGCGCTCATTGAAAACGATTGTGTAATCGTTACGGGAAGCACACTGCTGCAGGCGTTTGACCGGCTGGAGGTTATGGAGTCCACCGCACATTCCATCATTAATGCCTCTGCTGTGGGAGATATCGTGCATATCTCCGAAGAAGAAGTAACAGACCTAAAAAAGGCCTTCCATTTGAAGGATTAATACGTTGCGGACACCCGAAGGCGGGCATTTCGGGAATCTGTGCACAAAAATGTCCCCTGCCGAAACTTTGTTTCTGCAGGGGATTATTCTAATTTTTGTTAACTGGGCGCGTTGCCCTTGCCCGCTATTTTTCGTTGCAATTTTTTCAGGATTATGTATAATATAAAATAGCCGTTTTAAGGAGGCGAGGTCTTGAATGCATTTTCCCATTTTATAACCATAACCCACCACAAATGGTTGGTTTTATGCGGTTGTTTCCAGGTAGGGCTCTACTGGCAGGGATTGACGCATGACTTGTCCAAATACTCAAAAACGGAGTTTTGGGCCGGGGCGAAATATTTTCAGGGAAACCGCAGTCCCAATGCTGCCGAACGGGAGGAAAAAGGATTTAGTGAAGCGTGGATGCACCATAAAGGCCGCAACCGCCACCACTACGAATACTGGACAGATATGAATATACAAACCCGGCAGTATGAATCTGTACCGATGCCCAGAAAATATTTGGTAGAAATGGTAATGGACCGCCGGGCCGCCTGTATGACATACCAAGGAAAAGCCTATACCGACAGGGCCGCCTGGGAGTATTTTGACCGCAGTCGGGAGAAAAATTTAATGCACCCAAAACTGCGAAAAGAACTGGAGTTTTTGCTGGCAATGCTCCGTGACAAAGGTGAAAAATGCACATTCCGGTACATCCGCAAAAACGTATTGACCGGGAAACCTTTCCCTTGGGAAACAGAAGTGGAATAAAACCCCGCTTTTGGGGTAAGATAGGCAAGGCAAATGTAAGAAAAAACGGAAAAAGTTCTTGACTTTTCCAAAACTTTCCGTATAATTATATCCGTGCCTGTCACATAGAGGATTAGTGTAACGGTAGCACACCGGACTCTGACTCCGTTCGCGGGGGTTCGAATCCCTCATCCTCTGCCAATAACACCACCAATTTTTGGTGGTGTTATTTTTTATTATACCTCAAAAATCGGTGTTTTTTGAA
>JAZOXE010000165.1:0-3706 GCA_045659525.1 Faecousia sp.
GTTTGCAGGGTGCATTTTAAGGGATTGCGGCTGAAAAATAGAACGTGGGGTTTTCCTTATATCCCGAAAAGTAAAGCGGGATATTACGAAAATATTTTGGAGGATAACGGGCGTATATTGAACGCTGATTATTTATCTATAACAATTACAGATGTGGATTGGAGGATTTTGGCGAAAGAATATGATTATACTGATGTTTATTTTTCTGACGTGTATTATTGCCGTTATAGGGATTTACCCGATTTTTTCCGGGACGTGGTGCGGGGGTATTATCGGAAAAAAACCGCGTTAAAAGGCGCTGAACCGGGGAGCCTTGAAGAGATAGAAATGCGTCTATCGAAAGCGCTGTTAAACGCCTGTTATGGAATGGCGGCACAACATCAGCCGATAGAAAATATTATATATGATAATGGGGAGTATATCCCGCAAATTACGTTTGAGATTATGCAGAAAGAAAAGGAAAATGGCCCTATGACGGCGAATGACAAAAAGGAATACAGGCAGGAACGGCGGCGGCAAATGCTGGAGCGAACGAATAAAAATGCGTTTTTGCCTTATTCTATTGGTGTTTGGTGTACAGCATGGGCAAGGCTGGAGTTACACCGAATTTTGTGGGAGGTGTATGAACACGGAACCGGGCGGGCGGTTTATGTTGATACAGATTCCTGTAAATTCACGGGGGATTGTGATTTGGCGCGGCTGAATGAGTATTATAAAATACGTTCAGAAAAAAACGGCGCTTTTGCTGATGACCGAAAAGGGAAAAGGCATTATATGGGGGTTTATGAGTACGAATATACAGCTAAATTTTGCACGATGGGCGCGAAAAAATACGTGTATCAACCCGATGGTGATGCACATTTACATATTACTATCGCAGGAGTTGGGAAAAAAGCGGGCGCGCAATATCTGGAAAAATGCGGCGGGATGAACGCTTTTAAAACCGGGCTTGTATTCGATGGCGAAAATGGTGGTGGGCTGGCGGGGGTATATAATGACGTGCCGTTTGGGTGGATTGAAAAGGAAGGACACAAATTATATATCGGCGCTAATTTGTGCCTGATGCCTGACAGTTACACCCTTGGCATGGCTGGCGATTATTCGCGATTGCTGGATGAAATAACGATATACGGCGAAATAACGGGGAAAGGGCTGGAAGTTGGATTATGAAAATTTATCAAAATGACGGCTGGCTTGATATGCGGGCGATTGAAAGCATTGACGCAACATACATTTTTATTTTTGGCGGGCGGGGAATTGGTAAAACTTACGGCATGATTGAGCAGATCAACAAGCACCACAGGGGTGAAGTGTTTTTCCTGCGCAGAACCCGGGCCGAGTGGGATATTATAACAGATGACCGCATGAACATGTTTGCTTCATATAATATAGATAACGGAACGGCATTTCATTTTGTGCCAATGAAGGGGCTTGCAGAAATCCGCGAAAACGATGATTATATTGGTTTGTCTGCCCCGCTGTCAACATTTGCAAATTTAAGGGGCTTTGATAATTTTAGTCACATTAAAATAATGTATTATGATGAATTTATCCCCGAAAGGCACAAAGCGAAAATACGAAATGAAAGCACTATTTTTTTAAACGTCTATGAAAGCATTAACCGGAACCGCGAGATTAAAAAAGGTGAACCCCCTGTAAAATGCGTCTGCATGGCAAATTCCAACGATATAAGAAACCCCCTTTTCATGGGATTAAATTTAATCAGTATGGCCGAGAAAATGAAAAGGAAAGAAAAAGAAGTAATGATCGACGGGAAACGCGGGATTGCTTTAATTGATTGTTGTTATAGCCCCATATCAAAACGAAAAGCGGAAACCGCGTTATATAAAATGGCTGGTGAAGGTGATTTTTACAATATGGCGATAAAAAACGAGTTTTCCAACCCCCTTTTGCCGTCTGTTTCCCGTCGTTTGATCGAGTATAAACCATTTCTTTCCGTGGGGGAGGTGCATATCTATCGGCACAAAAGCAACGGGAGCATATATGTTTCTGCGCACGACAGCAAACAGGCGCCATACTATCCCGCGAACGATACGCAATTAGATATTTTCCGCACGATATACGGCGCGGCGTTGATTACGTCGTTTTATGCGGGGCGGGTTGAGTTTGAAAGCAGTTTGTTGCAGGTTTTGTTTTTGACGTATTTACAAATTATCAAATAACATGTATAATGTATTGGGGATTAATGGGGGCGGGTATAAGCCAACCCCGGAAGGGTGCCCATGCGCTTGGCTGGCGCGAGAACCCCCATTTTCCCCAATTATCAACAAGATGGTGATAAAATGTTTAAAAGTGAAATCGTGCGCGCGTGGGCATATCAGCAAGTTGGTTGCCCGTACATTTACGGCGGTGTTGGCGCAGATTGTACCCCCGAATACAGGCGCGCACGGATGGCGCAATACCCCGAGAAAGCGGAAAAAATCAAGCGCAACTGTCCCCGGCTTGATTCCGGGGCTACATCTTGCAACGGGTGCAAATGGGCAAGCCCCGCAACGGGGCGCGGTAGACCCGCTTACGATTGCGCGCAGTTGGTGCGGCGGGGGTTTGAAAATATTGGGGTGAAACTCATTTCCGGGGCAAATTCCCAATGGAAGCAAACCCACGTTTGGCAGATCAAAGGCGCTATTGATCAAATGCCCGTGGATTGTGTTTGTGCGCTTTATAAGCGCGACGGTGACCGGATGGTACATGCTGGCTTGTATGTAGGCGACGGGTTAGCCATACATGCGAAGGGGCACGATTACGGGGTAGTTTTGGAGGAATTGCCGAAAATTGGTTTTACCCATTACGCCATTCCGATTGGAGTTGATGAAGCAATGGACACCGGGAAACTTCCATACACGCTAAAGACGGGGGACGCGGGCGAGTGGGTGCGCTATTTGCAAAATGCGCTCATGGGTGCGGGGTATGCGCTCCCGAGATATGGCGCTGATGGAAAATTTGGAGAGGAAACCGCTACAGCCGTTCGAGCGTTTCAAGCCGTGAACGGTTTACCCGTAACGGGTGAATGTGACAGCACCACTTGGGATTTGCTGACCGCAAAAAATAATCCCGATACTGTTGATGCCATTTTGACAGCGTTGGTCAAGGTCAGGGGGTTGCTTGTTTCCGCGTATGATTTGATTAACAAAACGCTGGACGATGCCGGGGGTGGTGGAAATGGATGATATAATTAATATTGTTCAGACGCTTGGTTTTCCGATTGCTTGCGTTGTGGCGCTGTTTTGGCACAACATCAAATTAGCGCAACAGCATAAAGAGGAAATGCAAGCAATGAGCGAAGCACTAAACAATAACACACAGGCGCTGATTCGCCTTGAAGAAAAGATTGGAGGATTGACACGATGACGAGAGAGGAAATTTTGCTGTTGCTGAAAGCGGGTTACACAAAAACCGAGATTGAAGCAATGAGCGCAGACGGGGCGGGAACCCCGGAACCCGAGAAAAAGAACGAACCCGAGAAACCGAACGAACCCGAGAAACCGAACGAACCCGAGAAACCAAACAAACCCGAGAAACCGCAAACCCCGGACTTTTCCGCTGTACTATCCGCGATTAACGGAATGAGTGACCGAATTGTAACCGCCTTGCAACGGGCGAGCCTTGGCGGGGCAATCCTGCCCAATGCAGACCCCGAACAAGATATTTCCGCTGTGATGGCTCAAATCATTTCCCCGTATGGGGA
>JAZOXE010000166.1:0-9272 GCA_045659525.1 Faecousia sp.
TCATTTCGTCGTTGGGCAGGGGAACAACGGATACGGTTGCTTCTGCGGCGTGGTCTGCGGCGCAGCGCTGAATGGCAATGGAGAGGATTTCTCTTGCCTTTTCGTCTGCTTCCTCCTTCATTTCCTGCTCGATTTCTTTAATCTTCATAGCAGTTTCGTGACGGATTTCTTCTTCCACGCTTTGCAGCAAGAACTGCTTTGCCTGTTCCTGGCTCAAACCGGAGATTCGCTCCAGTGTTTCCAAATGCTGACGGTGGACTTCTTCTGCCTTGGCTTGCGCTTGGGCAACATCTGCCATGCGGCGGGCCAATTCTTCTTCTTTTCTTTCAAAAGTTTCGGCTTTTTTGTCCAGCGTCTCTTCTTTTTGCTGTAGACGACGTTCTTGCTTACTCAGTTCATTACGACGTTCTTTTACGTCTTTTTCGTGCTCGGTACGGGATCTATGGATTTCGTCCTTTGCTTCCAAAAGCATTTCTTTTTTACGGCTCTCGCCGTTGCGAATTGCTTCGTTAATAATGCGGGTGGCTTCTGCTTCTGCAGAACCAATCTGCCGTTCGCTAAACCGTTTCCGGTAGCCGATGCCTAAACCGAATCCAACGGCCAGAGCAACCGCGGCGCCCAGGACGACCAAAGTGATTTCTAACGGTCCCATATTTCAACGCACACCTCCTTGTATAAAATAGGCTTATCCTAAGAGGTGGGCATAATGAGCCCCATGTGTATTTTCGGCGTAGAGCCGATTTTTTAATATGCAATGCATAAACGCCATGAGGCGCAAATACCCATATCCCGGTTATGCCGGATAAAAATGAAGCGCAAAGGTCACAGACCTATTAAACGCACATTATTCCAAATCTATTTTACTTGTAGCGGGGTTGAAAGTCAAGAAGATTTACATAAATAAAGAAAATTGTTTCTAACGGATAAATATTTCCTTGTGCCTATTGTACAATGGGGGGATTTTTGTTATAATGTAAGGAAAATGTAATAATTGGAAGTGGAATGTTTTGAAATACGGAATTTGGAATGTAGGTCAGCCGGAATCAGAAAAGGTAGAAGCATTGGTCAGCGGTGGATATTCTCCGCTGGTGGCGAGGATTCTTGCGGCCAGAGGTATGGAAAATGCAACCCAGGCAGATAAACTGTTAGACTGTTGTGGCGAACTGCAGGACCCCTATCTTATGACGGATATGCAACCGGCGGTAAACCGAATTAAGCAAGCCCTTTCCCGGCGGGAAAAAATAGCCGTTTTCGGCGATTATGACGTTGACGGCGTGACGGCGACTTGCCTTTTGACGGACTTTTTGCGCAGTCGGGGCGGAGATTGTATTCCCTATATCCCCGGTCGGCTGGAGGAAGGCTACGGTCTGAACGCCATTGCTATTGAGCAACTATATGCCCAGGGAGTCCGTCTGATTGTTACAGTGGATTGCGGCATTACTGCGGTAGAGCAGGCCCGGATGTGTAAAAGTTTGGGAATTGACCTGATTATTACCGATCACCACGAGTGTAAGGACTTGCTTCCCGGCGCAGTGGCAGTGATTGACCCCCACCGCCCGGACGGCGGGTATCCTCATTTGATGCTGTCCGGTGTTGGCGTAGCATTCAAGTTGGCAGCGGCAATCTGCGAAAGCCAGGAGGAAATTCTGCGCAAATATGCGGATATGGTCTGTTTAGGAACAGTGGCGGATGTAATGCCCCTTTGTGGGGAGAACCGGGTGTTTGTTTCCCGGGGATTGGAAGCGCTGCGCAACACAAACCGCCCGGGTATTGCGGCGCTGATTCAGGAGTGCGGCTGCGAAGCATCTTCTCTCAATGCTTCTAATGTAGGTTATATGCTTGCGCCCCGGATCAATGCTGCTGGCAGAATGGGAAAAATTGACTTAGCAGTAGAACTGTTTTTAACCCGGGAAGAATCCCGAGGGCAGGAACTTGCCAAAGCCCTTTGTGACTTAAACCGAGAACGGCAAGCGGTAGAATCAGAGATTTATCAGCAGGTTTACAGTATGATTCCCAAAGGAACACAGCCCTCGGTATTGGTTCTGGCAGATGAGCGTTGGCACCAAGGCGTGGTGGGAATTGTGGCAAGCCGGATAGCGGAAGAATTTTGCTGTCCCACAATACTGATTTGTTTGGACGGACAGAACGGAAAAGCCAGTTCTCGCAGTTACGGCGGATTCAATCTCTTTGCGGCACTGACAAAACTGTCGCCCTTACTCTTAAGTTACGGTGGTCACGAATTGGCGGCAGGCTTTACCATTGCCCGGGATAAAATTGATATTTTCCGGGATAAACTGTCAGAATTTGCTAATATGTATTACCGGGAAGATGCACCCCGTACCGTGCTGGAAGCGGACTGCAGCATCACTTCCGAGATGATGACACTTTCCAGTATAGAATCTTTGGAAAAACTGGAGCCCTGCGGCAATGGTTGCCCCCGCCCGGTTTTGGTTATGGAGAATCTGCAGATTGAACGCATGATTCCCGTAGGGGGCGGAAAACATCTGCGTCTTCGTCTAAAAAAGGGAAAACACAGTTTTTCCGGTATTTTCTTCTCTGCAACCCCCCAATCTCTTTCTGTTGAGCAAGGGGATAAAGTAGATGTGGCATTTACACCGCAAATCAATGAATATCGGCAGGAAAAGACCGTGCAAATGAATTTTATGGACATCCGTCCTGCCTGCAAAGCCCAGTGTTTCTACGATACTGCCGGTTACCGGCGTTTGCGCGCTGAGGCACTTTTGCCGGAGGATGGTGAACTTCTGCCGTCTCGGGAAACGCAGGAAATTGTATGGCGGTATTTCCTCTATACCGGACGCAATATCATAGAAGAAGAGCCTATGTGCTTGCTGCGCAAAATTGTACGTTACAGCGAGAAACCTTTGGGCTTGGGTACGCTTATGGTGTGCCTTGACATTTTTGCCGACGTAGGTCTTATTGAAGTAAAACGGCAACTTAAATACATATCCATCCGTCTGTTACCGGTGCAGGAAAAGGCGGATTTAAGCCAGAGTGTTACAATGCAACGGCTTATGGCTTTGAAAGAGAGCGAATAAAATGGAAAGTTTTGCAATGCGATATGGGGCATTATATCAAACCCTGCAAAAATATATGCCCGATGCCAATATGGAACGCATCGACCAAGCAATTGAATACGCCAAGGAAAAGCATAAAGAGCAACTGCGCAAAGACGGCTCGCCCTATATTATCCATCCGCTGGCTGTGGCGGAAATTGTTGCGGAAATGGGGCTGGATGAAGACGCGGTTTTGGGCGCTCTGCTCCATGACTGTATTGAAGATACAGATGCTTCCCATGCAGATATTGCCAAACGTTTTGGCACCACCACCGCGGAGTTAGTGGAGGGAGTTACAAAACTTACCCGCGCCAACTTCTCCTCTACGGAAGAAGCCCAAATGGAAAACCTGCGGAAGATGTTTATGGCTATGAGTAAGGACATCCGGGTGGTGCTCATTAAAATTGCTGACCGGCTTCACAACATGCGTACCATGCAGTACCAGACACCGGAAAAGCAAATATTAAAGTGCCGGGAGACCATGGACATTTATGCGCCACTGGCTCACCGTCTCGGTATCCAAAAGATGAAATGGGAACTGGAAGATTTGGCGCTGCGGTATTTGGAGCCGGAGCGGTATGTGGAAATTACCCGCTACCTCAATGCCCATAAAGAGCAGGATGAGGCGTTTATGCATACCATTCAGGATAAGATTGGTCAGCGCCTTTCCGGCATGGGTATCCATAATAAAACCTATGGCCGGATTAAACACGTTTATTCGATTCACCGAAAAATGCAGGCCCAGGATAAAACGCTGGAAGAACTGTATGATATTTATGCTTTCCGAGTAATTGTGGATACCATTCCTGACTGTTATAACGTGCTGGGACATATTCACGATTTATTTAATCTGGTGCCCGGACGATTCAAAGACTATATCTCAACACCCAAACCCAATTTATATCAAAGTTTGCATACCACCGTTATCGGTTCGCAAGGCATTCCCTTTGAAGTGCAAATCCGTACCTGGCAGATGCACGAAGTGGCAGAATACGGTGTTGCGGCGCACTGGAAGTATAAGCAAGGGACAGAAAGCGGTTCGGAAAAGGACTTTGAATGGGTACGGCGTTTACTGGAAAGCCAGCAGGACACCGATGCAGAAGACTACGTCAGTTCTCTGAAAATTGATATGTTTGATGATGAGGTATTCGTATTTACCCCTAAGGGGAAAATCGTATCCCTCCCGGCAGGCTCTACCCCCATTGATTTTGCTTATGCCATTCACTCCGGCGTAGGCAATGCCTTGGTGGGTGCAAAAATCAACAACCGCATCAGTAACATTGATACGGCGCTGCAAAACGGTGACGTGGTGGAAGTAATTACTTCCAAAAGCGCCAAAGGCCCCAGCCGTGACTGGCTTACAATCTGTAAGAGCAATCAGGCTCGCACGAAAATCAAACAATGGTTTAAGAAAGAAAAGCGGGAAGAGAATGTGCTCCACGGCCGGACAAGTTTCGAAGCGGAAATGAAACGGCTTCTTCTGCCGCTTTCTGTTTTGACAGACCCGGATTTGGAGCCGCAACTGCTTAAGAAACTGGCATTTGATACTTGGGATGATATGTATGCCGCCATCGGTTACGGCGGCTTAACCGCCACCAAAGCGGTGGGGCGGATTCGGGATGATATCAACCGGGCGGTTAAGAATCAGTCCGGAGAAAAGCAGATTCCCGGTATTCCCCGGACAGTTTCCCAAGAGTCGAAAAACCGCCATGCAGTCAATGGTGTTATTGTGGAAGACATTGACTCTTGTATGATTAAATTCTCCAAATGCTGCACCCCGGTGCCGGGAGATTCCATTATCGGCTTTATTACCAAAGGCTTTGGTGTTTCTGTCCACAGAACAGACTGTCCTAATACCGCAAACCGGAACGACCCGCAGGTAGCGGCCCGGTGGGTGCGGGTGGAGTGGGCGTCCCAGGATGCCCAGCCTTTCGAGACCACACTGGAATTGGAATGTATTACCCGCGACGGTCTGTTTTTGGATGTGGCAACTACGATGACTGCCGCCCGGGTACGGGTAAAGGAACTGTCCGGCAAAGACCTGCCTGGCGGCAAGAGTGTGTTTACCGTACGTTTTGAAGTAAAAGATGTAACGGAGTTGGAGAGTGTTCGGAAGAAACTGACCAATATCCGGGAGGTCATCAGTACCCGTCGGGGACAGAATTAAAAGAAACAAGAGGTGTTTCTATGCGCGCAGTGCTGACAAGAGTGAATTCCGCCTCTGTAAAAATTCAAGGTGAAACTGTGGGGAAAATCGGAAAAGGATTCCTGATTTTACTGGGTGTCGGCCCGGAGGACACAGAGGAAAAATGCCGCTATTTGGCGCAAAAAGCCTTGAGTCTGCGGATATTTGAAGACGAAAACGGCAAAATGAATTTAGGGCTTTCCGATGTATCGGGGGAAGTGCTGGTGGTAAGCCAGTTTACCCTATATGGGAATTGCCGAAAAGGTCGCCGTCCCAGTTTTGTGGAAGCGGCAAATCCGGTGTTGGGAGAACAGTTGTATGAGCAGTTTCTCAAGGAATGTGAACAACTGGGTTATCCTCCGCAGCACGGACAGTTTGGCGCGGATATGAAAGTAGAATCCATAAATGACGGCCCGGTAACGTTGATTTTGGATACGGAGCAACTGATGGAGATGCCCAGGAGGTAAGTAGGATGCAAATACAGACACTGCCACTGGGCGCTTATGAGACCAATTGCTATCTGGTATGGGAAGAAACAGAAAACACCTGCGTTTGCATTGATCCCGGATATACGCCGGAGTATGTTATGCAAAAGGCAAAAAGTTTTGAAAAGACCATTGCGGGCATATTTCTTACCCACGGTCATTTTGACCATGTGGGCGGCGTGCAGAAGATTGCTGACAGTACCGGTTGCCCGGTTTATCTGTGTCTGGAAGAATTATCATTACCCCTAAGTATGACCGGCGCACCGCTTTTCTACACAGCAGGTTACAAAGAGGGAGATGAGATATCTCTGGCTGGCCTGACTTTTCACATACTGCACACCCCGGGCCATTCTCCCGGCTCTGTGTGCCTGCGGTGCGGTGATGTTCTTTTTACCGGGGATACGTTATTTGCCGGCAGTTGCGGCAGAACGGATTTTCCCGGCAGTCATCCCGGACAGATGCGGTCTTCTTTAGACCGTCTTTGCCGACAGACAGGGGTTAATAACATCTATCCCGGCCACGGAGAATCTTCCACTTTGGACCGGGAAAAACGCTACAATCCTTTTTTGATGAGGTAATGTTATGGAACTGACCTTAATCGGTCATGACGATTTATATGCGGTGCAACAGTTGCAACTTTCTCTGTTTCCGGAGGGAACGGAGGGAAAGGCGGTCTCTGCCCTCCATCGGGGGAAAATGTATCTCACTGCGGTGACTACCGTCACTCGCGACGGGAAAACCACCCGTGGAGTGCGAAAGTTAAAGGCAACATCGGAATCTGTTCGGTTGCGCCGCCGGATTTTGCAGCAGAGTTATTATTTGGCGGCAGTACCCCATTTACCTGAAGCGCCGGCCTGGGGCGCGCTGGCCGGGGTACGCCCTACGAAAATTACCACCAAGCATCTTTTAGAGGGGGGAACCCGAAAAACCGGAGATAAACTGCTGGAAGATGTGTATTTTGTAACGCCGGAGAGAAGAAATTTGGCGCTGTCGTGTTCCGAATCTACGGTTAAGGCGGCAAAACTTTTGGACAAGCGGGATGTATCGCTGTATGTGGGGATTCCTTTCTGTCCAACCAGATGCGCCTACTGCAGTTTTGTCAGCAGCAGTATCGGAAAGCAGATACAGCGTATGGAGCCCTATTTGCAGGCGTTGATAAAAGAAATTACCCTTACGGGAAAACTTTTGGCAAATTCCGGGCATACCCTTCGTACTATTTACATAGGTGGCGGTACGCCCACCACCTTGTCGAAAGAACAAATGGCGCAATTACTCCATAGCATCCGGGATAATTTTGATTTGTCCCGGTGTTTGGAATTTACGGTAGAGGGCGGTCGCCCGGATACGTTAACCCGGGAAAAATTGGAGTCAATTGCCGGAAACGGTGCTGACCGGATGAGCATCAATCCCCAGAGTATGATTGACCGGGTTTTGCGGGCGAGCGGAAGACCGCACACTGCGCAGGATGTGAAAGACCGCTACTTTGAGGCGGTAGATGCAGGCTTTCGGGCAGTGAATATGGATTTGATTGCGGGACTTCCGGAGGATACGGTTTCCGGATTCTGCCAGTCTTTGGATGTGGTGGCAGATTTGCGCCCGGCCAATATAACCGTTCACACACTGGCGCTGAAAAAGGATGCGGACCTATTCCAAAAACGGGATAATCTGCCCCAGGGAAGTGAAGTAGCCCAAATGGTCGCTTATGCCAACGGACAACTAAAGGCGCTGGGATATAAGCCTTATTATCTGTACCGGCAGAAATATATGTCCGGCAGTTTTGAAAATGTTGGCTGGAGCCGGGACGGACTGGATTGCCTTTATAACATTTATATGATGGAAGAACTGCACACCATCTTATCTGTAGGTGGAGGCGGTATGAATAAAGTAAACCTGGCGGATGGGCGTTTGCAGCGGTTTCACAACCCCAAATTCCCGGAGCAGTACACCCAGCAAATCGAAACGGTTCTGCAACAGAAAGAACAACTGTTTCAGTTGCTGGACTAAAAAGGAAGTGTTTTTTTGGATACGTTAATTTCCGGTGTCACTGCGGTGACAATGAATGAGCAGATGAAAGTGCTTTTCGGCGCGTTCATCGGCATTACCGATGGAAAAATTGTATATATTGGCAAAACCGCCCCGAAGGAAACGCCCCAGACCATTGTAGACGGTACCGGCATGGTGGCTATGCCGGGACTAATCAATTGCCATACCCATTTGGTAAATACGGCAATCCGGGGATATTTGGATGATGTGCCCCGGACACAGGCTTTGGAAACCACTTTGCAGAAGGAATCCAAAATGGATAGTCGTGGCGCAAAGGCGGCAGCGATGCTGGGAATTGCGGAATGTTTGCGTTTCGGCGTAACTTCCGTTTCCGATTTGCATAATTTCCCCGAGGCTGTGGCAGAGGCGGCGGCCGAGAGTGGCATAAAAGCCAACGTTTCTTTAGCGGCAACCCGCTTTTTGGATGTTTGCGAGGATTTTGACTTTGAAACAGACCAACAGTGTAAGCAGTTGCAGACACTTTGTGAAAAATGGCACGGCTATGACAACGGCAGAATCCGGGTGGACGCAGGCATACACAGTGAGTACACATCCAACTATAAACTTTGGGAAAGCCTTTCTGATTTTGCCGTAGAAAAAGAATTGGGAATGCAACTGCATTTGGCAGAAAGCAAAGAAGAGGCAGATTCCTGCGAGGAACGTACCGGAATGGGGGCAGGGGAACTTCTCAACTGCCACGGAATCTTTAAAGTGCCGGCAACGGCAACCGGTTGTGTTGCCCTTTCTCCGGAAGAGAAGAAAATATTAGGTAAACGCGGGGTGACTGCGGTTACAACCCCCATAGCCAATGCAAAAGCCGGTCTTCCACCGCTTCCGGTTTCGGAGACGGTAAAAGCCGGAATGAATGTAGCCATTGGTACCGGAAGTGCATCGGAATGTGGCAATTTGGATATGTTTGAACAGATGCGAAGCGTGGCACTTTTTGAAAGACTTCAGGGCGCAGATGCGGACACGATGCCTGCCCAGGCCGTGCTGATGATGGCAACGGTTTGCGGCGCGCGGGCCCAGGGACGGGCCGTGGAATGTGGTATGCTCAAAGAGGGCATGGATGCGGATATTATTTTGGTGGACTTCTCTGCGCCTCACTTAATGCCTTGCCATAATGTGCTGACCACTTTGGTATTCGGTGCAAAGGGCGGCGATGTGGCAATGACGATGGTGCGAGGAAAGATACTGTACCAAAACGGCGCATTCCCTACGTTGGACTTAACTGCCGCGGTTGCGGAATTAACAGAACATACAATCCCTCAACTGTTTGCGGATAAGGAATAAGGAGAATTCTATGTCAGTACCGGATAAAAAGCAAAATTTCCTTCACGGCGCAGCATTGCTTGCTATGGCAACGGCGGTTGTGAAGGTCATTGGCGCGCTTTATAAGATTCCGCTGAAAATGATCATCGGCGACCAAGGATTCGGTTATTTTAATACGGCGTATGAAATTTACTCCGTTCTTTTAATGATTTC
>JAZOXE010000167.1:0-3146 GCA_045659525.1 Faecousia sp.
GATGAAAACACCGGTGTGTGTATTTTTGCGTGAGAGTTACCAAGGTGGTAACAGTATGAACTCCCGCGTTCACAGTTTGCTGAAAATGCTTCATTTAGAGCATTTGATTGTGACTTCGGAAGATACTGCGACAAAAGCGGAAATTGCTTTGGATGAGGATTATGATGAGGCACATAAAATCCTGGCACAGAAGCGAGAGAAATCACTGCGTTATCTGCAGGCTGCACTGCAATAAATGTAATATGGAGGATAATTGATGAATATATCAGAATTAGCTGATTGGCGAAAATGTACAGGCTGTTCTGCTTGTGTCAATATGTGTCCATATAATGCAATATCTATGCTTTTACGCAAAACAGACGGCTTTTATTATCCTCAAATCGATGAGGGAAAATGTGTTAATTGTGGTCTTTGTGGCAAGGTTTGTCCTATCAATCAAGAAAAAACGGATAATCTAAGTAGTTGTGCATTTAGTGCCATAGCGAATGATGCTGAGATTAGGGCGTCCGGCTCATCCGGAGGAATATTCTATCTATTTGCGGAGAAGGTTATAAAACAAGGCGGAGTCGTTTTTGGTGCTGTTTATGATGCAAAGAACAAAAAGGTTAAGCATTGTTCCACAGAAAATATTCCATTAGAAGCAATTTTGAGGTCCAAATATGTACAGAGTGATATAGGAGATTGCTATAAGCAAGTTAAGAATTTATTAGCGCAAAATCGTATAGTGTTATTTTCAGGCACACCTTGCCAAGTTCGCGGGTTAAAATCCTATTTAGCCTGCAGTGGAACGCAGGGGAAGTTGTTAACAGTTGATTTTATGTGTCACGGAGTACCTTCACCAGGTCTCTTTCAACAATTTCTTGAATTACATAAGAAAAAAAGAAAATCAGAAATCTGCAATGTAACTTTTAGAGAAAAAGATCTTGGGTGGCGTACACTGGTGATGAAGATCTATTGCGAAGATAAAACAGTGCAGATTAAAAAGGCACTGCAAAATCACTACTACTATTGTTTTCTAAACAATTATTGCTTGCGTGATTCTTGCTATGATTGTACGGAATATTGCACACATGTTTCTGATATTACAATGGCAGATTATTGGCATATTTCGCAGGATAAAGATGATGACAAAGGCGTGTCGCTTCTGATTGTCAATACAGAAGAGGGTAAAAAAATGATTGACAATATTAAGGGTGAAGCGCTTATTGAGAAACTAAGTGATAATTTCACAGATTATGCAAGATATTCCCATGATAATTACCAGTATGCAAGAAAAGTGGAATGGCAGAGCACATATGAAAAATCGGGTATTCAAGGGGTAAGTGGATTGTTTTTTTGGAAGAAAGCAGGCATTGAGAACTTGAAGCGCCATATAAGACGTATAGGTAGTAGAATGAAGAGAGCGCTAAAGCGATAACTATGTTGCATTTCCAAAATGAAAGAGGAAGGAAACAAGTAAATGGGCCAGTCCAGAATTCATAATACACTGCGTAACTCCTTTGTGGGGATTGGTAGTTACGTCCTAACCTCCATATTGACTTTTATCAGCCGCGCGGTATTTATCCGTACGCTGGGCGTTGAATATTTGGGCGTCAGTGGTCTGTATACCAATATTTTGTCAGTACTTGCATTGTCTGATTTAGGTGTGCAAACAGTAATGGTGTATTCTCTTTATAAACCTATTGCGTATGGGGACACCGAGCGAATCGCAGCCTTGATTCGGTACTACAGAAGATTATATCTAATTGTGGCTACGGTTATTGTACTTTTGGGTATTGCCTGTGTTCCTTTGCTGCAGTTTTTGGTAAACGATAGTGGTTTGCCACAAAATGAATTGATCCTTTATTATTTGTTGGTTTTGGCGAACTCCGTTTGTTCTTATTTGGCAATCAGTAAATCTACCTTAATTCGAGCAGATCAGAATATGAACATCATTCAGAGTGTTTATGCCATTACCAATGCCGCAATGCATTTGATTCAAATTTTGGTTTTGATATTCTGGCACAACTACACATTGTTTTTGACGATTCCTATTGTCTTTACATTGCTGAACAATATTGTTTTAACGAAGATCGCGGATAAAAAATATCCGTATCTCCAAACTGCACAAATAGATGTGGCAGTGGGGGGAGAAATTCGAAAAGATATTTTGTCCAGTTTGAAAGCAACGTTTCTCTATAAATTAGGCGCCACAATCATCAATTCTACAGATAATATTCTAATTTCTGTGATTTTAGGAACTGTGGTGGTAGGTTACTACAATAATTATTTTACTGTAGTATCGATGGTCAATGCGGTTTTAGGAATTATTGTAAATTCAGTACTTGCCAGTATTGGCAACTTCAACGCAACACAAAGCAGTGAAAGCAAATTTCGGTTATTTAAGTTGATTCTGTTGGTGTTTTATTTTATAGCTGGTTTTTGTGCGGCTTGTTATCTGGCAATCTTTGATGACTTTATTGGCTGGTGGTTAGGTAATGAATTTATTCTGGACAACGGTTTTTTGATTGCCCTTGTGATCAACGGTACAGTTGCGTGTCTATCTAACCCTTTGTGGATGACCCGGGAGGCATCGGGCGTATTCAAAGCGGTGCGGTATGTGATGTTGGCAGCGGCGGTGATTAACATTGTTTTGTCAATCTTGTTGGCCCAGTTTATGGGTCTTGCAGGAATTATCCTGGCTACTGCCATTGCCCGGCTTGTGACACTATTCTGGTATGAACCCAGAATGTTATGTAAGTCTGTGTTCCAAACGCCAGTCAGTGCCTATTGGAAAGTGGTGGCAAAACTTTTCTTGGCGATGATTCCCTGCGCGGTTGTTGGCTGGCTGCTTCACGGATTTGCCACTACTAATATTTTGTTCATTGCCGTTAAAGTAATCCTTTGCGGTTTGATAACATTGGTCTCCTTCTTACTGTTGTTTGGTAAGACAGAAGAAATGGAGAAAATATTTGGAATTGCTCGCAAATTCTTGCGTAAATAATTATTTTGAGGAGAGTTATTATGTCTGCATTTTCTGGCGCAACCCTTATGATCACCGGTGGTACCGGTAGTTTTGGCAATACTGTTTTAAAACATTTCCTGGAGACGGATATTGGAGAGATTCGCATTTTCTCCCGTGATGAGAAGAAGCAACACGATATGCG
>JAZOXE010000168.1:0-15554 GCA_045659525.1 Faecousia sp.
CTTCCTTTTCCACGGCCAGCAGGTCGGGCAGGGAGATCTCGCCCCAAACATTGGAAATATCAACTTTGATCATAAAATGATGTCCATCCTTTCATTTTGGATACACTTGCTTTCAGGCTGAGAGGACTCGAACCCAAACAGGTTTTAAGACGCCTGCATTTCCCAATTCATCAGAAAATCCCTTGATAATACATTAAGTATTGTCTGCGCGATTTTCTTCGCCTTGGAAAATGCAGACGGCTGAAAACTGCAAGGCACCTCTCAGCGAGCAATTTTTGATTGATTTTTGGCTTAGATGCCGCAGCCTTGCTGGCGCAAGGCAAGAAAGATAAGGCGAAAAGCGGCAAAAAGAGCCACCGAGAGGCTGTTTCGGTTCGAGTCCTCTCAGCCTAACTTGAATACCTTTAGTATAGCACAGTTTTTCAGATTCTCAACCCAAATAAAAGTTTCCTTTTTTATAAAATAATGTTTGACAAATGGCGCATTTACCTATATAATAGCAAGGCACGACTGTTAGGAGGGGGATACTATGCTACTTGGACTGTCGCAAATTATGGACTGTCCCGGTGACAGCGTATCGTTTTCCGTCAGTGTAAATCTGAGCGATCTTCTATACGGTACAACCTATCCGGTCAGCGAACCGGTGTTGGCAGAGGGCAAAGTGCGGAACACCGCCGGTGTTCTGATGATGACGGGGGAGATTTCCACCTGTATCCACGGCACTTGTGACCGTTGCGCATCGGAATTCACCCGGGATATCAAAATCCCTATGGATGTGGTATTGGTGACGGAACTGGCCGATGAAGAAAACGAAGATGAATGGGTGTTTGCTTTAGAGGGCGACAGTGCAGATTTAGATGACATTGTTCGCACGGTGTTCGTGCTGAATATGGATTCTAAAATGCTGTGCAAGCCGGACTGTAAAGGATTGTGCGCACAATGCGGCACAAACTTGAATGAAGGCGCATGCAGTTGCCAAAAAGAGTTAGATCCCCGTTTTGCTGCTTTACGGCAGCTGTTAGATAAGAAATCATAATGATGCTGTTAAAGCAGTTTGACCAAGGAGGTGTCATCCATGGCTGTTCCTAAGTGTAAAGTGTCGAAAGCCCGCCGCGATAAGCGCCGTGGTTCCAACTGGACTCTGTCCGCTCCCAGCGTGGCAGTATGCTCCAAGTGTGGTGAGCCCGTCATGCCCCACAGAGCATGCAAGGCTTGCGGTAATTACAATGGCCGTCAGGTTCTGGCTGCCAAGGCTGACTAAGGCAGGAAAAACCATGAGGAAGGCGGGGGAAACCCTATGCCTTCCTCTTTTTCCGTATGGAAGTAAAAAATTTTTTAACATTAAGTAAACTTCTATTCCTTTTCATTGATTTCTGAAAAGGGATGTGTCATAATAATTTTCGGAAAGGAGTGTATCCTATGGCAAATCCTTTGGTAGCAATCGTAGGCCGCCCCAATGTGGGCAAGTCTATGCTGTTTAATAAACTAACCGGCAGCCGAACCTCTATCGTGGAAGATACCCCCGGTGTTACCCGGGACAGAATCTACGGTGAGTGTGAATGGTGCGCAAGAACCTTTTCTCTGGTGGATACCGGCGGCATTGAACCGGGTACTGACAGCGATATGCTGAAGTTTATGCGTCGTCAGGCGGAAATCGGTATTGAACTGGCAGATTGTATTATTATGGTTGTGGACGTCCATGCCGGAGTCACTGCCGCAGATCAGGATGTAGCAACGATGCTTCGAAAAGCCGGAAAACCGGTGGCTTTAGCAGTAAATAAGTGCGATTCCATAGGCCCCACCAATCCGGATGTTTATGAATTCTACGGTTTGGGAATCGGCGATTTGTTTGAGGTTTCCGCTATCCACGGTCACGGTACCGGAGATTTGCTGGACTGGTGTTTGGAGCAGTTCCCGCCGGAAGAAGAAAATGACGATGAAGAAAACGAGATTATTAAAGTGGCCATTGTGGGAAAACCCAATGTAGGTAAATCCAGCCTGCTTAACCGGATTTTAGGCGAGGAGCGGGTGATTGTTTCCGATGTTGCCGGTACTACCCGGGATGCCATTGACTCGGATTTTGAAAATGAAACCGGGAAATACTGCTTTATTGATACGGCAGGTATGCGCCGGAAAAGCAAAGTAGACGATATGATTGAGCGCTACTCCAATATGCGTTCGATTAACGCCATTGACCGGGCAGATGTATGCCTGATTCTCATTGACGCCAACGAAGGCGTTTCGGAGCAGGATACGAAAATTGCCGGACTGGTTCACGAGGCGGGAAAAGCCGCAATCATTGTTGTAAACAAGTGGGATGCGGTGGCGGATAAACAGACCAACACAATGCGGGATATGGAAAATGAAGTGCGTAACGGCTTAAGTTATATGCTTTATGCCCCGGTTGTATTTTTGTCTGCATTAACCGGTTCCCGGGTGGATAAACTGTTTGAAGTAATTCAGCAGGTGCACAAACAAAATACCAGCCGAATTACCACCGGCGCCCTCAACAGCGTGTTGGCAGATGCTACGGCGCGTGTACAGCCGCCCTCTGACAAGGGACGCCGTCTGAAAATCTATTATATGACGCAGGCCAGTACCAAACCGCCGCATTTTGTGATTTTCTGCAACGACGCAAGACTTTTCCATTTCTCTTACCAGCGGTATCTGGAAAACCAAATCCGGGAAGTCTTTGGATTAAAGGGTACGCCGGTACGTATCACCATTCGCCAGAAGGGTGATAAGGAGGAAGTATAATGTGGTTCGCTGTTATTGTTGCTGTGCTGACCTGCTATCTGTTGGGGAATTTGAACGGAGCCGTTAGTGTATCCACAATTTTTTCCAAAGAAGATGTCCGTCAGCGGGGGAGCGGGAATGCGGGGCTTACAAACTTTATCCGCAATTTCGGTTTCCACAAGGCGGCATTGGTGATTTTGATCGATGCGGGGAAAGCGGCGCTTGCCTGCTTTGTAGGCAGCCTTTTACTGCAACCCTACGGATATGACCGGGAGGGTATGATGTTAGGGGCAGTCGCTGTGAGTTTAGGACATGATTTTCCTGCGACTTTGGGATTTCACGGCGGAAAGGGAATCCTGTCCGGTTTGACGGTGGCTACGGTGATAGACTACCGTTGCGGACTGTTGGTTTTAGGGGTATTTTTGATTGCGGTACTGATTTTTAAGTATGTATCGTTAGGTTCTGTTTTAGGGGCAGCAACTTTGGCGGTGTACTTTGGTGTTTATTATGCCGGTCAGCCGTTTATGATGGTAGGGGGAATTTTTTTAGGGCTTCTGGCAATTTTTATGCACAGAAGCAACCTGATGCGACTTTTCCGGGGTACGGAATCGAAAGTGCATTTCGGGAAAAAGAAAACCTAACCTGCTATATAGAAAAATGCAGGTTATCAGCCTGCATTTTTTTTGAAAGGAAGATTTTATGCTCCAACTAAAAAATATTGTAAAAACCTACGCAATGGAAAGCAACAGCGTTTGCGCTCTCCGGGGTATTAGCCTGGAATTTCGCAAAAACGAGTTTGTGTCAATTTTAGGACCTTCCGGTTGCGGTAAGACCACAATGCTCAATTTGATTGGCGGTCTTGACCAGTACAGCAGTGGCGATTTGATTATTGACGGTGTATCTACCAAAAACTACAAAGACCGGGATTGGGATGCATACCGAAACCACAGGATTGGTTTCGTGTTCCAAAATTATCATCTCATACCCCACCAGTCCGTTCTGCAGAATGTGGAACTGGCGCTGACACTGTCCGGCGTATCCAAAGGGGAACGCCGCCGGCGGGCAACCCAGGCATTGGAGCAGGTTGGATTGGGTGACCAACTAAAAAAACGCCCCGGGGAAATGTCCGGCGGACAGATGCAACGGGTGGCCATTGCCAGAGCCTTGGTCAATAACCCACAAATCATTTTGGCAGATGAGCCCACCGGCGCACTGGACACCAAAACCAGTGTGCAGGTAATGGAGATTCTCAAAGAAATTTCAAAAGACCGGCTGGTTATTATGGTTACCCACAATCCGGATTTGGCGGAAAAGTATTCCACCCGGATTGTCCGTATGTTGGACGGAGAAATTACCCACGACAGTGCGCCCTTAACTCCGGAGGAGCGGGAAACACCTACGCAGGAAAAACCGAAAAAAGAGAAAAAGCAGAAACAGCCCTCCATGTCTTTTGCTACATCTTTTGGACTGTCTCTTAAGAATTTATTCACCAAAAAAGGAAGAACGTTACTCACATCTTTCGCAGGTTCTATCGGCATTATCGGAATTGCTTTGATTTTTGCGGTATCTCAAGGTATGACCACATACATCAATACGGTGCAGGAAGAAACCCTTTCTTCCTACCCGCTGACACTGGAAGCCACCACGGTGGACTTGGGAACGTTAATGCAAACCTTTATGGGAGTTGGTTCCGATAACGGGGAAGAACACGACTTAAACGCCGTCTATTCCCAGTCAGTAATGCTGGATATGATTAACGCTCTCAATAATATGGAATCTACCCGCAACGACCTGAAATCCTTCAAATCTTATTTGGAGAATCGGGCAAAAGAGGCGGGTAGTCCGTTGGAAGATGCCCTAACCGGAATTTCTTATACCTATCCTATGGATTTGTTGGTATATACGAAAGATGTAGATGGCAGGATTATTCACTCTGATACAGAAAAACTATTAAGCCAAGCCATTGCGGAGAATATGGGTATGGATATGTCCGCTATGATGAGTATGCGGGAGAATATGACATCTTCCTTTGGAAGCGCAATGATGCCGGGGCAGACAAACCTTTGGTGCGAGTTGCTTCCCGGTAAAGACGGCAAAGCGGTAAATCCGGTGCTGGATAAACAGTACGAGGTGATATACGGCAACTGGCCAAACCGATACGATGAAGTTGTATTGGTGGTAGATGAAAACAACGAGTTAGACGATATGACACTTTATGCCATGGGGCTTGTACCGGAGGAACAGGTAAAAGATGTCTTTTCTGCGGTGCAAGATGGCGGGAAAGTGAATAACGAGCAACGGCACTGGACATTTGAAGAAATCTGCGATATGGATTTCCGGGTGATTTTCAGTGGACAGTGCTATGGATATGATGAAGAATCCGGTCTGTACACGGATTTGCGGGAAACGGAAAACGGTCTTCGTTATTTGTACGATAACGGTCTGAAATTGCGGGTAACCGGCATCATCCGCCCCAGAGAAGAAGCGGTTTCCACTATGCTAAAAGGCGCGATCGGCTATACCCGGTCACTGACGGAGTATGTGGTAGAAAAGGGAAATCAAAGTCCTGCGCTCCTTGCCCAAAAGGAGACTCCGGAAACGGATATTTTTACCGGTCTGCCTTTCAAGAACAATGAAAGTCTGACAGATGCAGATAAAGAGGCGGCTTTTAAGGCCTACGTGGAAAAACTGGATACGGCAGGAAAAGCCCAAACCTATGTCAAGATTCTCTCCACACCCACAGCGGAGCAGTTAAACGCTGCTGTGGAGCAGGCGATGGGTAACGTTACCCGGGAACAAATGGAAAAAAATCTTATAGAAGCGTTAAGTCAGCAGGCGGGAATGAATCAGCAGCAAATTGAAGAATATGTTACCGCTATGAGTGATGAGGACTTGGAGAGTATGATGCGCCAGGGCGTAGAAGAACAGGTGCGCAAGCAAATGGCCCAAAAGGTGCAATCCCAGACAACCGGATTGATGCCACAGCAACTGGCGGCGGCGCTGGATATGGCAATGCAGTTGTATACTACCCAACAGTTTGCCCTTTACTACGGTGAGGTTTTGTCTTTTTCAGAATCAACCTACGAGGAGAATTTGCGGGTATTAAACGATGTGGATTTGGATAACCCCGCCACAATGAACCTGTATGCCTCCAGTTTCGAAAACAAAAAAGTCTTGGAAGAAATAATCAGTGATTACAATGAAGACGTACCGGAACTGCAGCAGATTCATTACACCGATTACGTGGGAATTATGATGGCTTCCATTACCACAATTATTGATGCAATTACCTATGTGCTGATTTCTTTCGTTGCCATATCGTTGGTGGTGTCTTCCATTATGATTGGGGTAATCACTTTGATTTCTGTGCAGGAAAGAACAAAGGAAATCGGTATTTTGCGGGCAATTGGCGCATCGAAACGAAATGTTTCCAGTTTGTTTAATGCAGAAACAATGATTATCGGATTTACTTCCGGTATTTTAGGGGTGAGTGTAACCTATCTTCTGTGCCTACCCATTAACGCAATTATTCAGTCCTTAACCGGCATTGCTAATTTGCGGGCATATCTGCCGGTGGGCGTTGCATTCGTGTTGATTCTCATCAGTGTTTTGCTGACACTGATTTCCGGAATTATTCCATCTAGCAGCGCAGCAAGAAAAGACCCGGTTGTTGCACTGCGAACGGAGTAAGCGGGGGTTTGAAACGAAGAAATAGAAAAAGCGGCATTGCTTTCGCAATGCCGCATTATTTCTAAAGGGATTAAACTGCCCGCTCAACCTTGTTGGAACGGAGGCATCTGGTACATGCATACACATGGCACGGAGTACCGTTGACAATGGCCTTAACCCGCTTAACATTGGGTTTCCAGGTTCTATTGGTACGTCTGTGGGAGTGGGAGACCTTAATACCGAAGGACACGCCCTTGCCACAATAATCACACTTCGCCATTCACTGCACCTCCTATCGTTATGATGGCTCACTAAACTGCGCCCTAACAGCGCGCCTATGTATGATAACAGAGATTATGTGAAAAAGCAAGTGTTTTTTTGGAAAAATTTTAGTTTTTTGAAAAATTTATTGCTATTCCTATCCGTTAAAGGTATAATAATTCCGTGATAGGGTGAAGTGACAGATTCGAACATGCCTGAAAGCGGCTGATTTTGGCGCGTTTCCCCTATTGTACCTTGAAAGGTACAAATGTATTTCCGAGAATTTTAACGCAGACAGAGCAACAAACTATCTTTTGTAAAACGAGTTCGGATTTATCGCTCTACCCTAAGCGGAAAAGAGGTTAAGTTTTATGATTTCAATGAACAGTGTTTCCCTGAAGACTTTGGTTAAAGAATTTGAATTGGAGATTCTCCATGCCTCTACGGACTATGATAAGGTTCGTTTAACTGTGGAAGATGTGGGACGTCCCGGTTTGCAACTGGCAGGTTATTTTGACCATTTTGAACCTATGCGTCTGCAGGTGATGGGTAATGCGGAAGTCAGTTTCTTGGAAAAACTGCAGTCGGCTCAGCGGGCGATGTCTTTGGAGCACCTTTTTTCCTATAAATTTCCGGCGCTGTTGATTGCTCGGAATTTAGAAGTGGACGGCAGTTGCTTGGAAATGGCGAAAAAATACAATGTTACGGTTATTCGCAGTAAAGAGGCAACCGGCACCATTGTTTCGGCAATCATTGCGTACTTAAAATCTGCATTGGCGCCCAGCATTACCCGCCACGGTGTGCTGATGGAAGTATACGGTGAAGGATTGCTCCTTATGGGCGAAAGCGGAATGGGAAAAAGCGAGGCGGCAGTGGAACTGCTTAAGCGCGGACACCGTTTGATTGCGGATGATGCGGTAGAAATCAAGAAAATTTCCGGCAACTCGCTTGTGGGCGTAGCGCCGCCGCTGATTCGGGATTATGTGGAACTGAGAGGTATCGGCATTATTAACGTGGCGAAACTTTTCGGTATGGGCGCAGTTAAAAAGGAAAATGAGATAAATTTGGTAGTGAACGTAGTGCCTTGGAACACCCAGGAAACTTACGACCGCTTGGGACTGGAGGACCAGTATACAGAAATTTTAGGTGTTAAAATCCCTATGTATACCATTCCCATTACCCCCGGACGGAATTTAGCGGTGATTTTGGAAGTGGCGGCAATGAACAACCGCCAAAGAAAAATGGGTTATAATCCCGCCAAAGAATTTACGGAGCAAATCGACAAGCATTTTGAAAGCGGTCAGTTGGTATGAAAGAATTTGTGATAGGCAAAAATGATGCCGGTCAGCGCCTTGACCGTTTTTTGGGGAAAGCAGTGCCTTTACTTCCGGCATCGTTGGCGCAAAAATACATTCGGATTAAGCGCATTAAATTAAATGGCGGCCGGGCAGAGCGGGATTCCCGCCTTTGTCAGGGGGATGTATTACAACTATATATCAACGATGAGTTTTTTGATACCCCCAAAGCAGAAAATGCATATTTAACAGTTGCAGCGCCGAAACTGAATATTCTTTATGAAGATGAACATATCCTTTTGGTGGACAAACGTCCCGGGCTTGCAGTGCATCCCCATGACGGCGCGGAGTACGGAAGAACGCTGATTGACCACATTCAGGCGTATCTTTACCAAAAGCGGGAATGGAGTCCCAGAGGGGAAAATGCATTTACACCGGCATTGTGCAACCGAATTGACCGCAACACCGGCGGCATCGTGATTGCGGCAAAAAGCGCCGAGGCGTTGCGGATAATGAATCAAAAAATCAAAGACCGGGAATTGGATAAACGGTATCTTGCCATTGTGGAGGGGACGCCCAAGCCTGCCCGGGGAAGTTTGAAAGGGTATCTGTTTAAGGATGCCAAAAAGAACCGTGTTTATATTTCTGATACACCAAAAGAGGGAAGCAAGACTTGCCAGACAAATTATGTAACACTGGCTACCCAAAAAGGACTTTCTTTGGTGGAATGCGAATTAATTACCGGCAGAACCCATCAGATTCGCGCCCAGTTTGCCCACGCAGGTCATCCATTGTTAGGTGACGGTAAGTATGGAAAACTGGATAAAAGGTGCGATAGAAACTATCAGGCGCTATACTCCTATAAATTGACCTTCTGTTTTTCAACAGACGGGGGAGAATTGGCGTATTTAAATGGAAGAACTTTTCAGGTATCTACGGTAGATTTTGTCCGGGAATATTTCCCGGATGTGAAGGTTTAGGAGGATTGTTTTGAGACAACTGCGGTTAAAAATCAGGGAGGCATTGATTTCTGCTCTGCCCATTACCTTAATTGTATATGGACTTTCCCTGCTGCCGCAATTTTCTTTTACCAGAGGTGAATTGGTAACCTTTACGGTTAGTGCGGTTTTTTTGGTGATAGGAATTGGTCTTGTTAATTTGGGAGCAGACCTTGCGATGACACCTATGGGAGCGCACGTTGGCGCCGGCTTGGCAAGGCAGAAAAAACTGTGGATATTGCTGCTGGTTTGCTTCGTGCTGGGACTTTTAATAACGGTGGCAGAACCGGATTTGCAGGTGCTTGCCAAGCAGGTAAGCGCAGTTATGAACGGAAAACTGCTAATCTATGCCGTAGGCGTCGGCGTTGCCACTTTTTTGGTAATATCCATTTTGCGTATCGTTTTTTCCAGAAGACTTTCCCAACTTCTGACACTGTCCTATATGCTGCTATTTTCTCTGGCACTGCTCCTTTATGCAGACGGAAAGCAGATGCTGTTGCCCCTGGCCTTTGATTCCGGAGGCGTAACAACCGGCCCGATTACCGTGCCATTTTTAATGGCTCTGGGTGTAGGTATTTCCGGAGTGCTGGGTGACCGTCGCAGCCAGGAAAACAGTTTCGGCATGGTGGCGCTTTGCTCCATAGGACCAATGTTGGCGGTTTTGGTGCTGGGGTTGTTTTCAGATGGACAAATGCAGTATGCACTGCCGGATTTTCAGGTAGGGGAAAATATTGTTGCAAACTTTTTCTCTGTATTGGGACATACGGCAAAAGAAGTGGGAATTGCGCTGCTTTTGATTGTAGTTTTCTTTGCTGTTTGTCAGTTTGCGGTACTGCACCTTTATAAGCGGCAACTGCTGAAAATTGTTACCGGCGTTTTGTTCACATATGCAGGACTTGTACTGTTTTTGACAGCGGTGAATTTAGGATTTATGCCCATGGGTTATAAGTTGGGAACGGCTTTGACCGGCGGCAGCCCTTGGCTATGCGTGGCGCTGGGATTGGTGATGGGCGTGTTGGTGGTATTGGCAGAGCCGGCAATCCACATTCTCACCCAACAAGTTGAAGAAATTACCGGCGGCTATGTTACAAAGCGGTCTATGCTCATAGGTCTGTGCGTTGGCGTAGGCGGCGCCATAGCGCTGTCCGTCCTGCGAATTGTGTTTGATTTTTCACTGGTTTATTACATCGTGCCGGGATATTTCCTGTCGTTGGTGCTATCTCTTTTCGTGCCGCCAATGTATACGGCTATCGCATTTGACTCCGGTGGCGTAGCCAGCGGACCGATGACCTCCGGCTTTATTCTACCCTTTGCCATTGGTATTTGTGTGGGTGTGCAAGGTGTGGGCTCCGTTTTGCAGGATGCTTTTGGTGTGGTGGCAATGGTGGCAATGGCACCGTTGATTACCATTCAGTTTTTAGGCTTCCGGGCCATTGTCAAAGGCCGAATTCAGGAACGCCGGGCAATGAAACGGATTTTGGATGCAGATGACGGTCAGATTATCAACTTTATGTAAGGAGGGGTTTTGTGAGTAATACGGTAAATGAATCGGCCATAAAAAAACTAAAACTCCTGTTTACAGTAGTAGATAGACCGAAAACGGAATTCTATTTAGATGTATTAAGTCAGTTTAGCGTTAACTGCCAAATGGTTGTAGCGGGCAAAGGTACGGCTACCAGCCACCTGCAGGAAGTGCTGGGGCTGAACATGCAAAAGTCCGTTATTATCAGTGTGATTCGGGAAGATTTGACCTCGGAAATTCTCAATTGTTTAGACAGAAAATTCACCACGGTGAAAAACGGAAAAGGAATCGCTTTTGCCGTTCCGATGTCCAGTGTAATCGGTGTGAATCTCTATCAGTTCTTAAGCAATAACCGGCAAGGAAGGGAGGACGTAATATGAAAACCGATAATCACGAAGTGATTTTCGCCATTGTCAATACTGGTTTTGCCGATGATGCAATGGATGTAGCAAGGGAAAACGGCGCCCGGGGCGGCACGATTCTGAACGCCCGTGGTGTTGCCAATGAGGAGGCGGCCTCCTTCTTTGGGATCACAATCCATGCAGAAAAGGAAATTCTGATGATGGTTGTGGAAAAGGATATAAAAAATCAAGTACTCAATGCTCTTTATCAGAAAATGGGTATGGATAAACACGCCCAAGGAATTGCGTTTTCTCTGCCGGTCAGTGATGCGGTGGGACTGGTAAAAATACCGAAAGAAGACATCCAAAAATAAAAGAAAAAGCGAAGAGCTTGCGCTCTTCGCTTTTTGATTACCAATCGGGAAATTGCTCTTTGCGTAGGGCTACATTTTTAAAAACATCTGCGGTAATTGCCCGATAATTTACGATGTCGGTGGTTTTTTTCAGTGCCTTAAAGAGTTTGGGACAGTCTTCAAATTTACACTGCAAGAAACGCCAGTGTTCCTTAAGCCGGAACATAGCGTTCCGGGAACTGCCAAAGAGCGCCAAATATGCATCCAAAAGTTCTTCATAAAAGTCTTTTAATGCGCAAGCCGTTGTGCCACCGGGTGTAAACATTCCCGGGTCCGCCAAAAGCCCACGCCCCAACATGACGCAGTCCATATTGGAAAATTCCTGCTTCAGGGTGTCAATTTGGGAGAGAGAAAAGATGTTTCCATTATAGCAGACCGGCGCTTGACTGTTGCGATATGCATAGCGAAATATATCCATATCCGGTTTGCCGTTATAAAAGTCCTTTCGCACCCGGGGGTGGATAATCAGTTCTTTTATGGGATAGCGATTGAAAATATCCAAAAGTTTGGGAAATTCCTCGGGCTGTAAATACCCAATCCGGGTTTTAACAGATATGGGCATCGGCGTTCCGGAAAAAATTTTCTCCAAAAAACAGTCCAAAGTATCCGGGCTTGCGAGCATCCCGGCGCCTTTGCCTTTGGCTGTGACAGTACCGGAGGGGCAACCTACGTTTAGGTTGATTTCTTCATATCCCAAATCGGCGCATTGCCCCGCCATAAAAAGAAAATCCTCCGGGACTTTGGTGAGAATTTGGGGTATGGTATCTTCTTGATAAGGGGCTAACTCCCGCTTTTCCTTGCCGGTTAGTTTGCGGGCAACGGTGGGGGAGAAAAAGGGCGTGTAGTATCGGTGCACACCGGGAAAATACTTCCGGTGTAACTGGCGGTAGACACGGTCGGTAATGCCCTCCATTGGGGCAAAATAGTATTTCATTTCAAAGCGCCCCCAGATTCTGTAAACTATGGATGCTGATTTCCTTTGCACCGCGGCCACATAAGTCCTTTGTACTTTCCCTACTGTCGCAGTAGCAATAAACGGGGCTTAATCCCATTTTTAAGTTGTAAAGCGTACCATCCCAAGTGCCGCCTTTTCCCAAGGTGCATTGGGCAATAAAGGTATATAGGGGCATGGCGTGAATGATGTGATTTCGCTGCAAAGCCCGCTGGGGCGTAAAGGGCAAATCATAGCCATCCAGCGATAAATATAAAACGTGGTTTGTGAGTGGGCATTGGGTGAGATTGTCAGCCACAATGCTGATAACGTTGCCTCCCGCTTCTAAACAGGCATCTTGCGCTTGGGAATCCGCGCCTCTGGCGTTGCCGGAGATAAGGGTATACCCTTGTAAAGCGGCCTGCCTGCCCACTTCCCGGGCAAAGCGTTTGTTTTCATCCAACAAGTCACGGCTTCCTACCAATGCAACGGCTTTCGTGTTTAACAGGGAAAGGTCCCCCTTTGCAAACAGACAACCCGGGGCATCCAGCCCCAATTTATTGCGCAAAGCCTGCGGATAAATTTGACTTACTCGGGTGATGGGGAAACAGTCAAAGCGCTTCGCCTTGCCCAAATACCAGTTTAGCACATCGGTTTCTTCTAAAAGTTCTACTATCCGGGCGGCATCCTGTAAACTGTAACCTAACATCAATAAGTCTTTGGGTACCAGTTCCCGGGCGTCCTGGACCGGCGTTCCTTGTTGCACCCGCTTTGCCAGTGTCCGGAATTGCGCTACGGTCAAAGGCTTTCTGCCGGGATTTCCCAAAGTGGAAGTCAAAAGCAAAAAGCCTTGTTCTGCGGCGGACAACGGAAGCGCTTCTTAATGACCGGCGCTTTTATCTCTTCTTCGGTTAAAGTGCCGTCTTCGCCCAGAAGCATAGGCGTAATTTTAAATTCGGAAAATTTGGCAATCTCATCCAATTTTGCTTTCTCCGGAAAGTTGCCCACCATAGAAAAGGCAACGCCCTTTCTTCTTGCCCGCCCGGTTCTGCCGATGCGGTGGATGTAATATTCATTTTCCTCGGGGATGTCATAGTTAATAACACAGTCAACGTCATCCACATCAATTCCCCGGGATGCCACATCGGTGGCAATCAAAATCGAGAGTTTTCCGTCCCGGTATTTCTGCATTGTCTTCTCCCGCTGGCTTTGGCGAATGTCACCGTGTATACAGTCGCAGTCTGCCCCTGCCCGCTGAAAGTCATCGCACAGACGCTGACACATATGCTTTGTGTTGCAGAAAATTATAACCCGCTCATACCCTTGGGCGCGAATTAGCCGCAGGGAAGTTTCCGCCTTTTCCAGGGGTGTAACTTGGATGCTGTACTGGGTAATGTCCGGTTTGTCCTCTTTTTTCGGCTCTACGGTGATTTCCACTTCATCTCGCTGATACATCCAGGAAACAGTCATAACTTCTTGGGAAATGGTGGCGGAAAACAGACCTAAATTTTTCCGGTTTTTCACTTTTTCGATGATCTTGGTTACATCTTTGAAAAAACCCATATCCAGCATCCGGTCCGCTTCATCCAATACGACGGTCTGGATTTTATCCAATCGGATATTCCGGCGGTTATAATGGTCCATAAGCCGTCCCGGGGTGGCAACTACGATTTGAGGTTTCTTTTCCAACTGCCGCGCCTGGCCAACGATGCCGGCGCCACCGTAAAGAACGGCAACCCGGATACCCTTGCAGTGGGTTAAAAGTCCGCGTAACTCATCACCGATTTGAATGGCCAATTCCCGGGTAGGAGCCAAAATAAGACCTTGCACATCGGTACACTCCGGCGCAATATGTTCAATCATAGGAATGCCGAAAGCAAAGGTTTTACCCGTTCCGGTGGGGGCTTTGGCAATCACGTCCCGCCACTGCATAAACGGGGGGATGGCTTGCTGCTGAATGGTAGTGGGGTAGCCATATCCCTTTTGCTCCAAAGCCTTGAGCATCCCTTCGGACAAGCCTAAATCCCGAAAACTCAATAGTGTTTCTTCCATAAATTGCTGTTCCTTTGGTAAACAAAATTTTATTTATTATACCATAATCCCTTTGATTATGCAACCGGACAAAAAGGAAAAAAGCCGCCCCTTGGGCCACATTCCGTAGCGCAAGGGACGGCTTTTTCAGATTATCGAATCCGTTTGTAATAGTCGCAAGTGAGCAAAAGATTGCTTGCTTCGATGTAAGACTGGGAGAGCGTCTGCATCTTTTCTATATAGTCCTGGGTGACGGGGATGTTATTTTCATTTGCAATAACATTGCCTTCTTCGTCGCAAAATACGCCGTTTTGCACCCAACTGCCGTCTGGGAACAGGGCATACCCGGAGTAGTTGCTGTCAAAAGCGTCCTGACCTAAATAGTGATAGGGAGAATCGATTCCCAGTAAATTCAGTATAGTGGGTACGAAATCGGAAGTATTCAATGTTTTATCTACTTCCATAGAAACGCCGCCGGGAGTCCATACGAAGCAAGGGGTTTTCTCCAGTTGCAGGGCGTGGTCGGCATCACTGTGAGCGAACAGTTCTTCCTCATCTTTGTAGCCGTAAGTGTAGTGGTCGGTTATACCGATGATGACAGTGTTATCTAATTCACCGCGGTTTTCCAGTTCCTGCAAAAGTCGCGAGAACATATCATCTACCAGTTTGGCTTTTACTCGGGCACAATCCTCTTCCTCACTGCCGTACATACCGCGGTAATCGGGGTACTGCCTTAATGCGTGGGCGCTGAGCACTTCGTTATAAACATAACTTAAGTGGGCAGAGCGGGTAATGATGGTGTTAAAAGTCGGTCCTTCCCGGAAGAAAATATCCATGACCTCTGGAATATCAAAGAGAATACAGTCATCCATCAGTTCTTGTTCTTCTTCTGTATAGTCTTCATAGCACACATAGGAATTGTAACCCATTACCGGCTCAAAAACGCCCCGGCTGTAGAAGTCTGGATCGTTATAGTGAAATACTTCTGCACTGTAGCCAGCGCTTTTTGCCTGATTGGGCAGAGATTGATGAAAATGATTGGTAACGTAGTCAAATACGTAATGTCCGGTGGTTGGCAAATAAATGCCGGTGTTCATACAAAATTCCGAGTTCAGGGTGCGTGCGCTGCCGTAACCCGGGGTGTAGAATTGGGTGAAGTGAATACCCTCAACCATAAGACGGGCAATGGTGGGCGTGTCTACCTGGGTAATCAGCCAGTCATCCATAGACTCCATAAGCACCATAATTACGTTTTTACCCTTGTAGATTCCGGTCATTTCATTTTCAGTGTTTGTTTGCCGGTCGGCAAAATAATTGTTAAGCGCCTTGACCTGATTCTTCTGGGCGATTTGGTAAG
>JAZOXE010000169.1:0-3358 GCA_045659525.1 Faecousia sp.
GCCGGAAACCAAATTCAAAGGAGTGGTAAAGTCAATGGCGAAAAACGGGAATGTGAATGCGTAATTGACGGCTACCGTGCCGAGAAAGGCGGAAAGGACACCATAGAGATATCCTTCGGTAAAGAGGGACACAAGAAACACTGCAAACACAAAGATTGTGGTGATATGCTCCTGCACATCAAAGATATACTGGAAGAGCAAACTGAAGATAAAAGCAAAAAACAAAGAACCCAGTGTAATAAAAATGCCTTTCATATGGGGTCTGATCTGCGTCATGGAAGCACCTTCTTTCATTCGTACTGTTTATTATACAACATATGAAAGCAAAGTAACAGTAAAATATAATTCCTTGATTCATGCAAGGGGATCATTAACTTTTGCGGCGGCATTTATCACAGCAGAAGCGCTGGGTTTTCTGTTGGCTACAAAGATAGTTCCGATTGGTGTGCTTTGTGAATAGCCCAGCAGGCTGCTATCAAGGGCTAATTGCTAATAAAAAATCCCGCCGAGAAATCGGCGGGATTTTTGTAATAAATATCCTATTTCTTAGGATAGGGTGTCTTTTGGTCGGTTAGTCCAAGAAGATAATCGACGCTTACGTGATGGAACTGAGCCAAGGCAACTAAAACTTGCGGTGGAATCATACGTTCTCCGCTTTCATAATAAGCATAGGTCCTTTGGGGAACATTGATTTCTTCCCCAAGTTCTGCCTGTGTCAGGTCAGCATCTTCTCTTAAATTGCGAATTCTATCAAATTTTTTAGCCATTATCATCACCAACAACACTATACAGTAGAACGAATTGTTCTATTGACAAATTGAACGTTTTGTTCTAAAATATTCATATTGCAAAGAGATAATAGCGTTGCAGGGGTGTATTTTATGGACGAATTTGTCTGCGATAATGGCTGCAGAACGGTTGGTGAAAGCATTATCAAATATAACATTCCCAATGATTGGCGTGCTGAATTTGATGCCTATGATGATGTATATCCTGTTATTTGCGTGCAAGTAGATAAAATTCGTAATACGCCTGCCATAATGGATTTGAAACTTAGGATTGTGAAGGATATGGATATGGAATATGCAGGATGTATGGTTCTCACAAAACAAAAGACCATTGTATTCAGAATTGATAATATGAGCGATCTATCAAGGGCGTTAGAGTAAAAAACGAAACAGTCCCTTTTGCACGCAGCACCACAACGCCCCTTGGATTACTCCGAGGGGCGTTTTCGTGTCTATTGCAGTCGTTGTCCGGATGTGGTATACTTTAACCAAAGGAGCGGAAAATAGCGAGGTGTTATTATGTCCAGAAAATTATTTTCTGAGGCAATCACTAAATTTATATTTGGTGTTGTTTTGGTGGGCGCGTTGGTATTCCTGCCTGCCGGTACGTTTTTCTTTTTGAATGGCTGGATATTTATGGGCATTTTATTTGTTCCGATGTTTATTGCCGGACTTGTTATGATGCGTAAAAACCCCGGTCTTCTGAAGCGCCGTTTAGAGGCAAAAGAAAAGCAAAAAGAGCAGGGGCAGGTTGTGAAATTGAGCGGACTTATGTTTTTGGCAGGGTTTATCGTTGCGGGATTGGATTTTCGGTTCCAGTGGTATGCTTTGCCCCAAGGCGTTTCTTCCACTGGGGTTGTGTTATTTTTGTTTTCTTACCTTCTTTATGCAGAGGTGTTGCGGGAAAATACATATTTGAGCCGTACAATCGAAGTGCAGGAGAACCAAAAAGTTATTGATACGGGGCTGTACGGAATTGTCAGACACCCTATGTACAGCGCAACCCTGATTTTGTTTTTGTCTATGCCCATTGTGCTGGGCTCTTTGTACGCTTTTTTAATTTTTTTGGTGTATCCGTTTATCATTGTCAAACGAATCCGCCACGAAGAAGCGTTTTTGGAAAAGGAATTGAATGGCTACGAAGAATACAAGAAAAAAGTAAAATACCGCTTAATTCCGTTTGTTTGGTAACGAAAAGGAGTGGGCCGCTATGAATTCGGTTATTCGCCAGTTAAAGGAAAGAAAGTCGGTGCGCATTTTTACCGACAAGACCATTACCCCGGAGGAAAAATCTGAAATCTTGACCGCGGCGGTAAATGCCCCCACCGCCGGTAATCAGCAACTTTATACCATTTTAGATATTACCGACCCGGTGCTGAAAGCCCGGTTGGCAGAAAGTTGCGACCATCAGCCCTTTATTGCTAACGCACCTCTCGTACTTGTTTTTTGCGCTGACTGCCGCAAATGGTATAACGCCTTTGAAAAATACGGCTGCGCCCCAAGAGCCCCCGGTGTGGGTGACCTGTTGTTAGCCGTCAGCGATGCCAATATTGCCGCCCAAAACGCTGTGGTGGCGGCCCACAGTCTTGGCATCGGCTCTTGCTACATTGGTGACATTATGGAAAATGCAGAGGAGCAGCGGCGGATTTTATCACTGCCCACCTATGTGTTCCCTGCTGCCATGCTTGTGTTCGGTTATCCCACAGACCAGCAGTTGGGCCGGCCCAAGCCCCTGCGTTCGGAAATGGCGTATATTGTACACAAAAACGGCTACCGGGATATGGATGCAGAGGCGCTGAAACAGATGCTTTCGGCAAAACACGGAGAGAAACCTTTTGAAGATTGGCTGCAGGCATTCTGCGCCCGGAAATACAACTCTGATTTCTCCCGGGAGATGACGCGCTCCGTGCAAGTTTACCTCAACGATTTTCAGGGGAAAACCGAGCAGGAAAAATAATTTTGAAAAAATGCAATTTTCCTGTTGCATTTTGGCAATAAGTATAGTATGATGTTTCCAATTTCATAATTCTGTATGATGTTGGCTGGAAAAGCAACGCTACCGAAGGAGTAACACTCTCAGGAGTTCTAAAAGAACGAGGACAGTCGATGGACAGGACTTTGGAGAATCCCTTTTTAGGGTGCCGAAGGTGCAAAGCGTGAAAACGTTAATCTCTCAGGCAAAAGGACAAAGTTTATTTAACCCCTTATTTTAAGGGGTAGGTTTTGTTTTTTTGAGATTGCGCCTTTCGGCGCAATCTTTATTTTTTAGGAGGAAAAAATGTTAGAGAAAATTGCAGAAATCAATGGCAGTGTAAACGGCTTTATTTGGGGCGCGTTTGGATTGACGCTGCTGATTGCTACGGGTATCGTAACCACATTGATAACAAAGTGTTTTCAGGTTTCCCACTTGGGGCACTGGTGGAAAAACACCATTGGCAGTCTTTTTAAGAAAGACGTTATTGGTCACACCAAAGAAAGCGGTGCTATTTCACCCTTCCAGGCCCTTTGTACCGCATTGGCCGCAACCATCGGTACCGGAAACATCGCAGGCGTGGCGGCGGCTATCGCTG
>JAZOXE010000170.1:0-14558 GCA_045659525.1 Faecousia sp.
ACGGCGCAGGCAAGTCCACGTTGATTAAAGTTCTCTGCGGCATCCACAAACGCGATGGCGGTACTGTGGAATTGTTTGGCAAAGAAGTGGACTTCGACAACATTGCCCAGTCTCAGACGGCGGGCATCAGCGTAATCCATCAGGAACTGAATATGATGAATGACCTCACAGTCGCTCAGAATATGTTCATTGGACGCGAATTCAAAAAGGCTGGTTTTATCAATGACGGCAAGATGGAGCAGGAAGCGCAAAAACTCTTTGAAAAAATCGGCGTTAAGATTGATCCTTCCGTGCGTCTGGGCACACTGACTGTCGGCAAGCAGCAGATGGTTGAAATTGCGAAAGCAGTTTCCCGGGATTGCAAACTGCTTATCTTGGATGAGCCTACTGCCGCGCTGACACAGCCGGAAGTGGAAGAACTTTTCAGCATTATGCGCGACCTAAAAGAAAAGGGAATCGGTATGATCTATATTTCTCACCGTATGGACGAGATCAACCGCATTTCTGATCGGGTTACCGTTATGCGTGATGGCGAATATGTGGGCACGGTTAACACCGCGGAAGTCACAAAAGACGATATCGTTAAAATGATGGTTGGCCGCGTAATTATGGGTGCGCAGAAAGAAAAGAGCAACGTTCCTGCAGATGCGCCTGTTATTTTGGAAGTCAAGCACCTGAACGCCGGTAAGGAAGTGAAGGATGTTAGTTTTAATCTCCGTAGGGGTGAAATCCTTGGCTTTGCAGGACTGATGGGCGCAGGTCGTACCGAAGTTGCCCGGGCGCTCTATGGAGCAGACCCCAAGCAAACCGGTGAAATCTATCTGAACGGCGTAAAGGTTAAAATTAAGAAACCGGAGCAGGCAGTTAAATACGGCATTTGCTATCTGTCTGAAGACCGTAAGCGCTATGGTCTGATGCTGGATAAATCCGTGACGGAGAACACAGTAATTGCTTCCGTGGATGATTTTATTACTGCCGGTCTTATCAATGATGGCAAGATGCGTGATTTCTCTGCGGAATACAATGAGAAACTTCGCACGAAAACGCCTTCGATGGAGCAACTATTGAAGAATCTTTCCGGCGGCAACCAGCAAAAGGTAATTATTGCCCGCTGGCTGATGAAGAATTCGGATATATTTATTTTCGATGAGCCTACCCGCGGTATCGATGTGGGTGCGAAGAGTGAGATTTACCGGCTGATGGAAGACTTGGTAAATCAGGGTAAGTCCGTTATTATGATCTCTTCCGAACTTCCGGAGATCCTGCGTATGAGCGACCGGATCCTTGTTATGTGCGAGGGCCGTAAAACCGGCGAATTGGATATTGCCGAAGCAACCCAGGAAAATATTATGCAACTTGCTACTATGCGGGAGGAGAATTAAAATGAGCAACAAGAAAAGTCCGTTACTGAATGTGAAGAGTGTGCTGGCAGGCGGCAAGCAGAACTTTGTTATTATTCTGGCTGCGATCGCACTGTTTGCAGTGTTCTATCTTATCAATCCCGGCTTCGCAAGCCAGGGCAACCTGCTGACAATGGCAAAATCCTTCGTACCTTATGCGATTTTGGCTTTGGGCGCCACTTTTGCTATTGCTACCGGCGGTATTGACCTGTCTATCGGCACTGTGTGTATCGGCTCTGCTGTTTTGGCAGGCGCTATCTGTAAAACTGGCGTTTCCATTGAAGATGGCAACCTGGCAATGACCATTCCGCTGATTTTGGTTACCGGCATTGTGTTCGGTTTGATTAACGGCCTGTTGGTAGCAAAGTGTAAGATTGCTCCCTTCATCGCAACACTGGGTACTATGATGGTTTCCCGCGGTTTGACTGCTGTTATTGCAGAAGCCGTCCGCGAGACATCTTCCGCTGTGAAGTATCCCACCACCGGCTGGATGCAGAAAGTGTTCACCAACCTGAATGGCTTCCCCATCGGTCTGGTTTGGGTGCTTGCTTTGACTGTTATTTGTATGGTCGTTATGTACAAGACCAAGATTGGTCGCTACATTCTGGCAATCGGTTCCAACGAAGAGGCTGCCCGACTTTCCGGTATCAATACCGACAAGTACAAAATCACTGCTTATGTGATTAGCGGCTTGTTCGCAAGTATAGCGGCCTTGTTCTATCTCGCATCCAACCCCTCTTTGACCATTGCTGCAGGTAATGGTATGGAATTGGATGCAACTGCAGGTGTTTATATTGGCGGCACTTCCACCACCGGTGGTGCGGCTTCTGTGATTGGCACGATTTTGGGCTCTATGATTCTGGTCATTATCCGTCAGGGCTTAAATATCGCACTGTCCAGCGGCAGCGTGGTTTCTGCAACCAATATCACCTATGCGGTTACCGGCGTGATCGTTGTGGGCGCAGTTCTTTTGGATGTTCTGAAGAAGAAAAATGCTGCTAAGGTTAAAGTTCCTGCTGCAGAAAAGAAACGCAAAGCGGAAACTGCAAATTAAGCATTTTTCCACGATAACGTAATAAAACCAGTAGGTTTTATATAATTAAATTTAGGAGGATACAAAAAATGAAAAAGCTTATCGCATTGTTGCTGGTGCTGGTTATGGCCATTTCTTTGGTAGCCTGCGGCGGCACAACCACTACCCCCGAGACCTCTGGAAGTGGCGAGACTACAGAAGCCCCCGCTGCTGAAAAAGGCACCATCGCTGTTATTGCCAAGGGCGAGACCCACGCTTTCTGGCAGGCTGTTAAGGCTGGCGCTGTTGACGCTGGTAAGGCAGCTGGCTACGAAGTTACCTTCCGTGGCCCCACCGCTGAGAGCGAAGAGTACGTAAACGCACAGCGCGAGATGGTTCAGGCTGCTCTGAACAATGATGATGTTAAGGGTATCGTTCTGGCTACTATTGGCTTGGGCTTTGCTGATGAACTGACCGCAGCATACGACAAGGGCCTGCCTGTTGTTGAGTTCGACTCCGGTCTGTACGACGGAGGCGCGGATATCACCGAGGGCAAGGATCCCACCATCGGCGGCGTTGCTACCGACAACAAGGCTGCTGCAGCCGTTGTTGCAGAGAACTTCTTTGCTTACCTGAAGGATCAGGGCGTTCTGGTTGACGGCTACAAGATCGGCGTCATTCAGCACGACTCCACTGCTACCGGCATCAATCGTGCAGAAGGCTTCATTGAGAAGATCGAAGAACTGGCTGCTGCTGAGGGCATCACTCTGAACATCAACCGTCAGGTTAAGGCCAACAACCCCGGCGAGTACAAGTTGGGTCTGACCGCCCTGAAGGAAGATGGCGCACAGGCTATCTTTATGACCAACGAAGGTGTTGTAAACGAAGTGTTCCCTGAAATCTCCGACAACGCTGATACTTACAAGGACATTCTGTTCTGCGGTTTCGACGCAGGCACCAACCAGTACAACTGGATGAAGGATGCAGGCGCAACTTATGCTAAGTTGGTTGGCTCTGTTGCTCAGGACTCCTATAGCATCGGCTACAAGGCTGTCGAGATGGCCATTAACAAGTTGGCTGGTGAAGAAGTTTCTGATGTCGGTATCGCCGGTGTATGGTATACTGCTGAAAACATCGACGAGCAGAAGGATAAGAACATCTTCTACATGGGCTAATCCTCTACAAGAAACAAAACAGGATATACTGTTCCGGCACCGCTTTGGCGGTGCCGGTTTTCTGCTTTTTATGGTATACAAAGGCAACAGTTTTGCGTGACGGGCATACATGACGGGCATAGAATTACCACAATATTTATTGTTGACTTTTCCTAAAATGTTTCGTATAATCAAGACAATACAGATATTGTGACTTTCTGTGCATTTTGTTGCGCAGCAAAATTTGTATGTTTATTATTATTGATGCGGGTTTTCCGTGACAGTAGGAGGAGTAATATGAAAAGAATTTATGCAATTATTTTGGCCTTTGCGATGGTATTAGCTTTGGCTGCCTGCGGTAACAGTACTTCCGGCTCTAATGCGAATTCTGATGAAAAATTGTATATTCCTGTATTGCTGGATAATACCAACAGCAAAATTGCTAATGCTGTAATGTCCGGCGCGCAGGCTGCAGCAGAAGATTTAGATGTAGAGGTTTCTTTTAACACTCTGCCTGAGGATGCTGAAAAAGGCGCTGAAGTTGATGACGTTGCATATATGACTGAGGTTCTTAAGAAGAATCCTGCAGCTATGGCTGTTGCTACCACTACTGCAGATAAAGTAGGCGATGCGTTAGGACAGTTGACCGCCAAGGATGTTCCTATGATTGGTTTTGCTACCGGTACTCCTTCCAATGCAAACGGTACATACAAGGCATGTGTTTATACTGACAAGAATGAAGCCACAATTATGGCAACTGAAAAACTTGCTAACCGGTCTACCATGCTTGCAACGATTAAGGGTGCAACTCCGGAAGAACCGATTATCATTGCATGTATTTCCGATTCCGGCGATTCCGAGCGCATTACGACTTTTGTTAATACAATGGCAAATTTGTGCGAAACAGTTCAGCCCGGTAAAGTTTCCATTGAAGGTAATGAGGAATTGGGAAATTACGTAGAGAACGCGGCGGTTCGGATTCATATTGAAATTACCAAGAGTGTTAAGATGGCGGATGTTTTGGATTCTGTCAATAAGATTCTCTTTATGGAAGGCTTATACGGCTTGTTCTGCGTAGATGCGACTGTTACACCGACGCTGATGTCTGCAACCAACAAGGGCGCTGATTTGGCACCTGGTGCACGCTACGGTGAAATTACGGTTGTCGGTCTTGAGGCTGGTTCTACCCACAAAAACGGTGTTCGCCAGGGGTATATGTATGGCTGTGCTGTTGATGATCTGTATCAGATGGGGTATCAGGCGGTAGAAATGGCCGTTATGGCAGCAAATGGTGAAGAAGTTGTTGACACCAACGCTGGTTGCGTTTGGATGGATGCATCTAACCTTATTGACGAAGAAATTGCAATTCTCCTCTACGATTAATATGTTTTTTGACCCGGTGTCCAAACGGACACCGGGTTTTATTTATATTATATATAAATAATCCTTCCGACGTCTTCTTTTGTCGGAAGGTTATTATTATAAGGATTGAATTCTTTTAATGCAGGTATCGCATACCCATTTGTCGTGATGTTTGATAAGTCGCCGGATGTTGCCGCAAAAGACACAAGAGGGGGTGTGCTTTTTTAAAATAACTCTATCGTCTTCAATCGAGATTTCCATTTCTTCTCTTTCTTCAATGTCTAAAAGTTTCCGGATTTCAATGGGTAACACAATTCTTCCCAGGTCATCAATCTTTCTTATTATCATATGATTGTTCATAATCCATTTTATCCTTTCTCTTACCTCTGACTAAAACGGCTGATTTCCAGTATTATACATATTTATCTATGTTATGTCAATCGTTTTTTCGTAAATTAAAAAAACTTCTCATAGACTAAATGGGGAGGGATTTTTATGATAATGAGTTATATATGGACAATCATAATTGGGGTAAGTATTATTGCAGCAAATCTATCCGGGAAGGGCGGTGAATTATCAAAAGCCATTTCCAGTGGTGCCCAAGAAGGCGTGAATCTATCCATATCTCTTGCAGGTTCCATATGTCTATGGTCGGGAGTTGGAAGACTAATGGAAAAAACGGGGATTACACATTGGCTGTCAAGGGTGATATCGCCTTTTATGCACCGCGTTTTCCCTACTTCACAAAAAGATAAACATCTGGAAAATTATTTAAGTTCTAATATCTGTGCCAATTTCCTCGGTTTGGGTAACGCGGCAACGCCTATGGGAATACAAGCGGCAAAACGTTTAGCAGATTGTGGAAGAACTGGTGTTGCTGGCGCAGAACTTTGTAGGCTTATTGTACTCAATACTGCATCCATTCAACTGATACCTGCGACAGTTGCCGCAGTTCGTGCAAACCTTGGAAGTGGCGCACCTTTTGATATTTTGCCTGCTGTTTGGGTTACCAGTGTTTGTTCTGCTTCAGCCGGTTTGGTTGCCGCTTGGGGATTGGAGAAACTGTGGAAAGAATAACGGATTATATTGTACCGATACTTTTGTTAGTTACAGCGCTGATTGCGCTGAAGAAAAAAGAGGACGTGTATACGACACTCCTTAACGGTGCAGCAGACGGTTTAAAATTGCTTCCCACATTAATACCTGCTTTAATCTTACTTTTGTGCGCAGTTACGATGTTGCGGGTGTCCGGTGCGATGGAATATATCAGTCAAATACTAACTCCCGCATTTCGGTTTGTAGGGATACCGCCGGAAACGGCGCTGTTGGTGCTGATTCGTCCCATTAGCGGTAGCGCGGCATTGGCAGTTGGCGTTTCTTTAATGACACAGTATGGCGTAGATTCTTTGGTTGGAAAAACCGTAGCCGTTATGTTAGGTTCGACGGAAACAACCTTTTACACCATCAGTGTTTATTTTGGTTCTGCTGGCATTAAAAAAACCCGCTATACAGTACTTGCGGCACTGGTAGCGGATTTTGTGGGTTTTTTTATGGCGTCGCTTACGGTACAGTTGTTTTATTCCACATGAGTGTGGTTTGCAATGTGGTCATTGCAGTAGCAGAAGTAACCGTTGCAACGAGAGCAATACCGGAATTCCAATTCCGGATTGGACACATCTGTCCGACCGCAAACAGTACACCGATGTGTATAATTCGGCTTTTCTTTTTGCGTGTGGAGAAAAATGGCACTGGGAGGTGTGGAGGTAGATTTTTTTATACAGGGACTGCTTCTCCATGACTTGGGAATCAGGTTGAGAACGTCCTTACCGAAGAATAAGAAGTAATTTCCAATGGCAACCAGGGGGAAGATGGAGAAAAACACACCCAGTCCCAACTGTGCAAAACGGTATACATCATAAAGCGTCAGGAAAAGGTCCAGCAGGCCGAAGATCCAGGCCTTTACGGGAATGATAAACAGGAACAAAAATCGGGCATCGGGGTACAGTGTGGCAAAACCCAATAAAAGGCTTAAGTTCAGATAATAAACATCTGCAAACGTGTTAAAAATTAAAGCGTATATATCCATAAGGAGAACACCGGTTAAATAAAAAAGGTTAAAACGCAGTGTTCCCCATAAACTTTCCATTGCGCGTCCCAGAGAATAGTAACAGACCAGACTAATGAAAACCAGTATCAGTTTGTCAGATTGGCTGCCATAGGTAAAAATGTAGGTAAATAGACGCCATATTTGTCCGTTTAAAATAGCAGTTCTGTTAAAACAAAGGGCGTAATACAAAGTGCTGCTTTTATCAAAGAGACTCATTAAAAAAACGATGGCGGTACCGATGGATATATAAAGCATTAAGTTTGGAATACCTTTATCCCGGTTCCGGTAGCAAAAGCGCTCAAAGCGTTGGCGCAGTTTCATTAACTTCAACTCCTTACTAAATTATACCTATCATACCAGTTTTTTTCGCAAATGTCTATGTATGAATTATAAATATTTTTTAGGAAATCATACAATATTACTTGACTTTTGCGACTTTTCGAGTAAAATAAGTGTGAACTGCATATAAGCCTTATCAAGAGTGGTGGAGGGAACGGCCCGATGAAACCCGGCAACCTGTTAATTCAAGGTGCCAAATCCGACGGCAACGAAAGATGAGGATTCGATAATAGATGCGCATCGAATCTTCGATGTGCATTTTTTGTGGTCAAAACCGTTATTTAGGTGATGATGACAACAACCAATGATAGAAATAGAAAGGAAATTGTATGGAAAAGAGAATTTTTACTTCTGAATGTGTAACCTGTGGCCACCCTGACAAAGTGGCGGACTGTATATCTGATGCAATTTTAGATGCCTGTCTTGCTCAAGACCCGGCTTCCCGTGTGGCTTGCGAGACAACAGTAACTACGGATTTTTGCCTAATTTGTGGTGAAATCACCTCTACAGCAACGGTTGATTACGAATCTGTTGCTCGGGAGGTTATTCGTGATATCGGCTATACTTATACAGACGAGGGGTTTAACGCAGATACCGTGGAAATTATCTGCAGAATCCACACCCAGTCCGAAGACATTGCTCTTGGTACCAACGATTCTGTTGGCGGTGCAGGAGACCAGGGGATGATGTTTGGAGGCGCGTGTACGCAAACGGAATCTCTGATGCCTATGCCGGCAGATATGGCGAGGGCCCTTGTAAACCGTTTAACCCAGTGCGTTCGGAAAAATGTTCTGTTGCGGCCTGACGGAAAGACGCAGGTTTCTGTAGAACTGGATGAACAGGGGAATGTGGTCGGTATTGATACGGTTGTTGTATCCATTATGCATAGACCGGAGTTTGCTGTTGAGGAACTGCGCAATTATATTCGGAAGAACGTGATTGCACCGGTGTTGGATAGTTACGGATTTTCTTTGGACAGTGTGCCCAGTGTCCACATTAACCCCACGGGTAAATTTGTAATTGGCGGTCCTAATGGGGATACCGGACTTACCGGACGAAAGATTATTGTGGATACTTACGGTGGCTATTTCTCCCATGGCGGTGGCGCATTCTCCGGCAAAGACCCCACAAAGGTTGATAGAAGCGGCGCATATATGGCCCGGTATATGGCGAAGAATTTAGTGGCGGCTGGTCTTGCAAAGCAAGTTCAGGTGCAACTGGCATATGCAATTGGTGTGGCAGAGCCTGTCTCCGTGTATGTAGACAGTTATGGTACCGGTGTGATTTCCGATACACAGATGACTGCGCTTTTGCGTAGAACTTGCGATTTAACCCCTGCCGGCATTATCAAAAAACTGAATTTGCGCCATCCTTGGTATGCAAAAACGGCTATGAATGGCCATTTTGGTAATTGCGAATTACCTTGGGAGCAGACAGACTTGGCATCCGTACTGAAGGAACTGGCAGACGTATAAACAGTCATTAAGCAATCGTATTTCATAATAATTATGTTGAATTTTGGAAAGAATGTGCTATGATAGGGAAAAACGAAAGGAGGATCCTATGCTCGACTTTATTCGATTGGCTTGCGCTGTCCCGGAAGTGCGGGTAGCGGACGTTCAAAAAAACACGGAAGATATTTGCCGGTTCATTGAAAAGGCCAATGAGGCAAAATGTGATTTGGTTGTATTTCCGGAACTTGCCGTTACCGGATATACTTGCCAGGATTTGTTTTTCCAAAGCGCTTTGATAAGAAAAGTTGGTTCTGCGTTTCAGGCAATTGCATCTTGTACTGAAAAGTGCGATGGCATCACTGTGGTCGTTGGCGCACCGGTGAAAATTGCGGGACAACTTTATAATTGTGGCGTAGTATTCTCCGGCGGCTATATTCGTGGCATTGTACCGAAAACTTACTTGCCCAATTATAGTGAATTCTATGAGAAACGGTGGTTTACGCCCGGTCGGGATTTAGAAGAAACGGAAGTGGATTCCCAACTCTTCGGTTTTGAAAACACCTACACCATTCCCGTAGGTGTGGACTTGTTGTTTTCTATTGGTGACGGAACACTGTTAGGCGTTGAAATCTGTGAGGATATTTGGTCGCCGCTACCTCCGTCATCCTTTATGGCTGTCAGCGGTGCAGAAGTGATTGTAAATTTATCTGCATCCGACGATGTTGCGGCAAAGCGGAAATTACGCAGAGAATTGGTTTTACACCAGTCTGCCGCCTGTACCTGTGCCTATGTTTATTGTAGTGCCGGTGAGACAGAGTCCACCCAAGATGCCGTTTTTTCCGGACATAGCATCATCGCAGCCGGCGGAAATCTGTTAGGGGAGAGAGAAGAACTCCCTGCTGCGGATTATATGCTTGTCCGGGATGCAGATTTAGGGAAAATACGGGCAGACAGATGCAAAAATATCAGTTTCCATGACTGTAAAAGTATGCACGCCACGCCTATGGAAATCGTGAATTGCGGCATAGAGAATCTTCGCAGTGACGGAAGTTGCCTGCCTTTGAATCCTTATCCCTTCATTCCTTTGGATAAAAATGTTCTCAAAGAACGTTGTGATGAAGTATTTTCCCTGCAAGTTGCAGGATTGAAACGCCGGCTCTCCCTTTTAAATACCAATGCGGTAATCGGTGTTTCCGGTGGTTTGGACTCTACTTTGGCGCTTTTGGTGTGCGTGGAGGCTATGCGCCAATTGGGACGCCCTGCATCGGATGTTTACGGCGTTACGATGCCTTGTTTTGGCACATCTGACAGAACCTATCAAAACGCGCTGAATCTTATGGAGATTTTAGGAGTAACCACAAAGGAAATCAATATCCGCAGCGCAGTTACCGGCCATTTTGCAGACATTGGTCACGATATTAATGTTCACAATACGACCTATGAAAATGCTCAAGCACGGGAACGCACGCAAATTTTGATGGATTATGCCGGCGTTGTGGGTGGCCTTGTGGTAGGAACTGGTGACTTAAGTGAATCAGCCCTTGGGTGGTGCACCTATAACGGCGACCATATGAGTATGTATAGCGTGAATGGTTCGGTGCCGAAAACATTGATTCCCGAAATTATTTCCTATATTTCGGAAAAAGCGGAATATGCGCCGGCCAAGAATGTCCTGCTTGATGTGGTTGCAACACCCATCAGCCCGGAACTTTTACCCCCCGACGCAGCCGGGAATATCCGCCAGCAGACAGAAGATATCGTAGGCCCTTACGCGCTTCATGATTTCTTCCTCTACCATGTGGTACGCTACGGTTTTACGCCGACAAAAATATATCATCTTGCAACCCGGGCTTTTGCGCAGGAATATGATAAAGAGACGGTAAAGAAATGGTTAAAATCGTTCTATCACCGTTTCTTCAGTCAGCAGTTCAAGCGCAATGCTGTCCCCGACGGCGTTGCGGTTGGCTCTGTGGGATTAAACCCCAGAAGCGGATGGCGTATGCCCAGCGATGCTTTTGCTCGACTGTGGTTGGATGAAGTAGATACTCTGTGATATAGAAGGTGTATTTTAATGGATTACCGTAGAATTTTAACAATTCAGGATATTTCTTGTGTGGGACAGTGCTCTTTAACTGTAGCGCTGCCTATACTTTCGGCGTGCGGTGTTGAGACGGCAATTTTACCCTCTGCTGTGCTTTCCACCCATACTGCCGGTTTTACGGGATACACATTCCGGGATTTAACGGAAGATATCCCGCCAATTAAGGATCACTGGAATAAAGAGGGTATCCGGTTTTCTGCTGTCTATACTGGATATTTAGGTAGCACGAAACAAATTGCCTACGTTGCGCAGGTGATGGATGATACACTGCTTTCGGATGGTAGAAAATTTGTAGATCCTGCTATGGCAGATGGTGGTAAACTGTATCCCGGTTTTGATAATGAATATGTTGCGGCTATGAAGACTTTGTGTGCAAAAGCAGACTATGTACTTCCTAACATTACAGAAGCGTGTTTTTTGACCGGTATGCCCTATAAGGAAACTTATGACAGAGCATACATCGACAATCTCTTGAGTGGTCTGCAGGCAATTGGCTGTAAAAATATCATTTTAACCGGTGTTTCCTACCGGTTGGGTAAATTGGGTGTCGAGGTGTTGGAAAACGGAATTCGCAGTTATTATGAGCATGAGTTCCTGCCCAACAGTTGCCACGGCACCGGAGACATTTACGCATCTACCTTTGTAGGTGCGATGATGCGGGGTAAGAGTGCTTACGAATCTGCTAAAATTGCGGCAGACTACACACTGGATTGTATCTGTACAACAGCACAGGTGGACAATCACTGGTACGGTGCAGCCTTTGAACCGGTTATTGGTAATCTGATTGAATACTTAAAATAAACGTTAAAAAGCTCGTGGGCTACGAAGTGTAGCCCAAGGGCCTTTTTTATATTAGAAGCGGTTGAATTTGATTGCCTTGCAATGCGGCGGTTAATGTGGCGGGTATTTGTTGGAAATCTGCAACAATGCTGGTGGGTTTCTGCTGTGGATTATCCTGACCAAAGGGTACGAAATAATAGTTCTTTCGCGCTAAAAGTTTTCCTATATTCTCTGCGGCGCCGGCAAGTGCGTCATTTGTGGATACTGCCACGATAATCGGACGCCCGTTTCGCAAATGGCTTTTTGCAGCCATAGTAACGGAACTGTCTGCGATGCTGTGGGCAAGTTTTGCCAGGGTATTGCCGGTGCAGGGAGCGATGATTAAGGCATCCAACGCCTTTTTTGGGCCGATGGGTTCTACTTGGTCAATAGTAAAGAGGGGCGGCTTGCCGCAAATGGATTCTGCCGTGCGGATGTGAGACTGCGCAGTGCCAAACCGGCTGTCGGTTGTGTAGGCACAATTTGAAAAGATAGGAATTATATTATAGTTTTTGGCAAGTTCTTCCATAACGGGGAAAATGTTGGCGAATGTACAAAATGAACCGCACACGCCAAAACCGATATTCATAAATTTCACTCCTTATTCGAAAGAATACGGTGTATTGATTGGGCAATCAACTGCCCGGAACTTTCCGGCGCATACCGATTGGGAAGTCCACGTTCCCAAAGTACATCCTCACCAGTGATACCGGGGGTGCTGGCTAAATCAATTTTTAGTGCACTGTTTTTGCAGTTGGGCAATAATAGGTTAGGCACTGTGTTAATGATGATACGGTAATCTGCCAATTTGTTAAAAGTTGTGTCTATGGCATCAAATCCAATCGCTTTTGCCATGGCTCTGTCTTCCGGGTTCCTTGCGGCAACAGTAATATAGCACCCAAGTCCTTTCAATATGTGTGATAAACACTTGCCAATTCTGCCCCAACCTACAATCAAAACTTTGCATTTTTTTAGGCTTACCGGTAAATGGGATGTAATGATCCCAAGGGTACAGTAGGCGGTAATGGATGCGTTTTCAGCCAAATAAAACGAATCTGTAAGCAAATCAACTTTTGGATAGGAGTACAGAACCGGACGCCGTAAATTACCGCCGATTACATTGACATTTCTGGGAAGTTTCGGAAGAATGTCATCGAGTAAACCACTTCCCTTAATCATTCCGTCTGCATCGAATGACGGTACCGGTAAAAGTAAATCCGTAACACTTTCATCCGGTTTTTCAACAAAGGAATAACCCGTTTCTTTTAACTTTTCAACGGCGTGCGCCAAAGCCTTTGTGTGCCCATATACATAAAAAGTATGATTACTCATAAAAAACACCCTTTCATGACAGAATATGTAAGGAAGTGTAGGGTTGTGCTTGATTTTCTCTTAAAATTTAGTATAATAAATTTAAGAGGTGATAGATGTGAAACGGTTAGGCTTTATCCATGATATGATGGATGTAAAGGTTTTGATATTATTTGTAGCCGCACGAGCCAATTCTCCCATGACCGTGCAGGAAATATACGAATTGTGCTATCAGGATGAATGCTTAAGTTATTTTGAAGTGTGCGATGCAATTCCGCAACTGGTGGAATCCGGACATTTGCAGTTAGTTGGGGAAGATACTTATGCGATTACGGAAAAAGGCAAACAGCATGGTGATTTAACAGAAAACTCTATTGCCTTTACCGTCAAGCAAAAAGCGGAAAACGCAGTGGACCGGTTCAACCGGCAACTGCGGCTTAAAAGTTTTGTTAAAACCCAAATTCAGGAAGGGGAGAACGGAGATTATTCTGTAGCCGTCTCACTGGATGATGAAATGGGGAACTTAATGAAACTGCAGTTAATGGCTCCTAATCAGCGTCAGGCAATCCGTTTGCAAAAACTTCTGGAACGGAAAGCGGAAAATGTGTACAATTTGGCGATAATGGAATTGCTGGACGAAGAGGATAGTCTGACGGACTAAACCTTGTCGATATACGAAAATCACGGTATAGTATAAGTACACCGAGCAATCGGAAAAACGAAAGGAGCAACCGCATATGAAGTTTCAATTTAGTGAGAAAAAAGTCAAATTGCCCGGAAATGTCCATGCTTATGCAGAGAAAAAAGTAATGAAACTTGCCCGGTATTTTGAGGAGGATGCGGAAGCACTGATTGTATTTTCTGTGGAAAAGAACCGTAACAAAGTAGAACTTACGGTTCACGGCGCAGGCACTTGGTTTAGAGCCAGTGAAAGCACATCGGATATGTTTGCCTCCATTGATGCGGCAATCGGAACCATTGAGGGCCAAATCCGTAAAAATAAAACCCGTTTAGCGAGAAGACTTCGTCAGGATGCCTTTAACCGTAGTGTTGAGGAAACATCCTTTGCGGAAGAGTCGGAAGAAGAATTTAAGATTATACGTAAAAAGCAATTCCGGTTTAAGCCAATGAGCCGGGAGGAGGCAATTTTGCAGATGAATCTTTTGGAGCATAGTTTCTTCGCGTTCCGGGATGAAGATAACGGAGGCGCGTTCGCAGTAGTTTACCGCAGAAAAGACGGTGGCTATGGTCTGATTGATGATGCGGACTAAAAATATAATATATTTGGAGGGCTCTTTTGAGCCCTCCATTTCTCTTGTGTTTGAGGCATATCTCCATAAAAAACACGGTATTTTACCAAAGAATCTAATAATTTGCCCAACGGAAAAGAAATTTGGCGAGAAACGAAAAAAGTTCTTGACAAGTGATACCGAATGTGGTACTATTAGCAGGCTCACCCCGCAAGGGAGGGGCGAAATATGTACCTTGTAAATTGAATA
>JAZOXE010000171.1:0-6332 GCA_045659525.1 Faecousia sp.
AGCGGAAGTGAAGGAATCCGTGGTCGCTGACCTTGAAACCAAGAGTTTCAAAAAAGTCCAGAGATTTACAAAGAGCGGCTTTCAGGCTTTCCCAGTCAGTAATCTCCCCATACATTTCCCCTAACCGGGCAACTGCATCGCAAAATGCAGGGGCTTCAATGTGCAGGAAACGGTCCGGACGGAAAGAGGGAAGAACCCGGAAAGGAATATCCTTTTGGTCTGCAATTTTTTTGTGGTACTCCAAAGTATCCGTAGGATCATCGGTGGTACACAGAACCCGAACATCCATTTTCTTCAGGAGGCTGACTGCATCATAGCCCTCCCCTTTTAAAATCTCCTCCGTTTTATCCCAAATTTCTTTGGCAGTATCGGCGGTCAAGGGAGTGGTGATTCCGAAATAGCGCTGCAATTCCAAATGCGCCCAATGGTACACCGGACTACCGATTAACCGGGGCAGGATTTCCGCGAACCGGTAAAACTTTTCGTATTCCCCTGCCTCACCGGTAACGTAATATTCCGGTACGCCGCAGGCGCGCATAGCCCGCCATTTATAATGGTCTGCCTCCAGCCACAGTTGCGTCAGGTTTTTATATGCCCGGCGCTCATAAATCTCTTTTGCCGGCAAGTGGTTATGATAGTCCACAATGGGGCAGTTCTTTGCATAAGTATGGTAGAGTTTTTTTGCCGTGGGGGTTGTAAGCAAAAAATCTTCATTCATAAAAGCGTTCATAGGTTTCCCTCCTGCTTTAGAATTTTTCTTTGTTAATCCAAAGTCCCAGAGCGGGGTTGGGAATGAAGAAAATTTCCTCTCCGTCGGGCATGGTATTATAACCGGGTTTCAAAGTTTCCGGGTTATAGCGTTTCGCAGTTTCCCGGTAGTCTGCCCACCGGAATCCGACACCTTCAATCTCCTCCCGAGTAATCTTATCCACCGCATAGGTGATGGAGAAACGACCGTCGGAAGATCCGTGAATCAAGTGCGCCGCGGCGCCCATATTATCCCGCAAGTCCTGATTTTCCGGTTTTTCAAAGGCTTCCAATGTGGCGATTCTGCCACGGTAGCCGTATTTGCGAATGAGACCGTCTACGGTATCGTCTTCCCCAAATTTGGTGATTCCCGGGGCGAGAACCAACAGTTCTCCGCCGTCGGCGATTGCCATACGGGTACGGTATACGGACTTGTTGCCCAACCAGGTGCTCTTAAACTCCGAGGGGTCTAAATACACGACACATTTTTTGATGCCGGTGGGAACAAAGTCAATGTTCTTTTCCTGGGCAAGAGCAACTGCCGCTTCCAATACTTTTCGGGTGTCACCAATAAACAGACCGTGGGTACGGATGTTGCCGCCGGGGGCTGTGGTTACCGTAAGGGCAAACACGATGGGGCGGGTGTTGAGATAGTGGGTCAAGGCATAATCCAGCACTTTCCGCACCGGGGTATGGTCTTTACCCATCATGCGCTCCATACCGTAGACCGCGCCTACCATATGGCTCTTATTGATCATATCACTACCGCCCACGCCCACGAACAAGTTCTTGGAATGATTCGCCATACCAATTACCTCGTGTGGCACAACCTGACCTACGGATAAAATTAAATCGTAACTTTCATCCATCACAAGGCGGTTCACTTCTACGCTTACCGCATCGTGCCACAAGCCTTCGGTAATTTCTTCCAAATATGCTGCCGGCACTTCCCCTAACCGTACCACGTCGGTGCGCCAGTTGTGAGGAATAAACAGTTCAAAAGGAATATCGCCGTACATCTTTGCGGCTTCTTCCTCGGTCATAGGAATGTGGGTGCCCAATGCGGGCAAAATGTCCACCCATGCGCCCATATCCCGCAGAGCATGGTAATAGACATTGGTGATAAAACCGGCATTGGAGTGAAAACGGGTGAAATCCGGCGGTATCAGCAGCGCCTTTTTTACCTGCCGACCCTCTAAAGACTTATAAAGCGCCTGACGGATTTCCTCTTTTGTCAGTCCGGTTTCCTCTTTGGCATAGGTGAACAGTTCCATTTTTACACCCCGCTATATGCGCTGAAGCCGCCGTCTACCGGAATTACCACGCCGGTAATGAAAGATGCGGCATCGTTATTGAGCAAGAACAAAAGCGCGCCCAACAGTTCTTCGGATTCACCGAAACGTCCCATAGGCGTAGCGGCAAGGATTTTGCCGGTACGGGGGGTGGGAGTGCCGTCTTCGTTCCACAAAAGCGCAGCATTTTGCTTGGTGGAGAAGAAGCCGGGGGCGATGGCATTGACACGGATGCCTACATGGCTAAAGTGCACTGCCAACCACTGGGTGAAATTGGAAATTGCGGCTTTTGCGCCGGAATATGCGGGAATCTTGGTCAAGGGCGTATAGGCGTTCATAGAACTGATGTTGAGAATGTTACAGCCCTCTCTGCCTACCATATCCTTGGCAAAGGTCTGGGTGGGCACCAAAGTGCCGATGAAGTTCAGATTGAACACAAACTCCACGCCCTTTTGCTCCAGGTCGAAGAAGGACTTGGTTTCTGCATCAATATCCCCCAGTTCAAAATATTCCTTATCTGTGGTGGCGCGGGGGTTGTTGCCGCCGGCGCCGTTAATGAGAATATCGCAAGGACCGAAGTCGGAAAGCACCGCCTGATGGCACTGCTCCATACTCTCTTTTTCCAGAACATTACACTTGTAGGCCTTGGCAATTCCGCCTTCGTTACGGATTTCCTCTGCTACGGCTTCCGCTGCCACTTCGTTCAGGTCCAAAACCGCTACTTTTGCGCCGGCTGTTGCCAATGCTTTTGCAAACATTCCGCACAAAATGCCGCCTGCGCCGGTAACGACGGCTACTTTACCGCTTAAGTTGGTTTCCAAAGGTAATTTCATAAGAATTCTCCTTTCCGATTATGCCTGATAGGCGTTGGAAGTGGTATCGCCACCGTGACCGGTCCAGTTGGTGTGGAAGAACTCGCCTCTGGGGTGGTCAACACGCTCATAGGTGTGGGCGCCGAAATAGTCTCTTTGCGCCTGAAGCAGGTTTGCAGGCAGGCGGTTGGTGGTATAGCCGTCAAAATAACTCAATGCTGCGCAGAATGTGGGCATAGGAATACCGGCAGATACCGCATAGGCTACAACTTCACGCCAAGCAGATACCAACGTCTTCATTGTGTCTGCAAAATAATCGTCCAACAACAGATTCTTCAGTTCCGGATTCTTATCGAAGGCTTCCTTAATCTTACCCAAGAATACGCTGCGGATAATACAGCCGCCACGCCACATCAGCGCAATGCCACCGTAGTTTAAGTTCCAGCCGTTGGTCTTGGCTGCCGCCCGCATCAGGCTATAGCCCTGGGCGTAGGAGATGATCTTGCTGGCATACAGAGCCTTACGGATTTTTTCTACAAATTCTGCCCGGTCACCGGTAAACTTGGGAACTTCACGGGGGAATTCCACAGCCGCGGTAACACGTTCATCTTTCATTGCAGACAAGCAACGGGCAAATACTGCCTCACCAATCAAAGTCAGAGGAATACCCTCATCCAATGCGGAAATGGCGGTCCATTTACCGGTGCCCTTCTGTCCGGCAGTGTCCAAAATGGTATCTACCACTTCTTCACCCTGCTCATTCTTATAGCCCAGAATATCCCGGGTGATCTCAATCAGATAACTGTCCAGTTCAGTTTCGTTCCACTGGGTGAACACGGCGTGCATCTCTTCGTTGGTCATTCCCAAACCGTCGCGCATCAACTGATAGGCTTCGCAAATTAACTGCATATCGCCGTATTCAATGCCGTTGTGCACCATTTTTACAAAGTGTCCGGCGCCGTTCTCGCCTACCCAGTCACAGCAGGCAGATCCGTCTTCCACTTTGGCGCAGATGGACTGGAAGATGGGTTTTACGGATTCCCATGCCGCGGGGGAACCGCCGGGCATCATGGACGGTCCTTTCAAAGCGCCTTCTTCACCGCCGGAAACACCGGTACCTACATAGAGCATTCCCTTGCTCTCAACGTAAGCGGTACGGCGGATGGTATCCGGATAGTGGCTGTTGCCGCCGTCAATGATAATGTCGCCTTCCTCCAAAAGGGGCAGGAGCATATCGATTAACTGGTCAACAGGGCTGCCGGCTTTTACCATCATCATTACTTTTCTGGGTTTTTCCAGGTTGTCCACCAATTCCTGCAGAGAATAGGTGCCGATAATGTTCTTGCCTGCGGCCCGGCCTTCTACAAACCGGGTGACTTTTTCCGTGCTGCGGTTAAATACGGCAACGGTAAAGCCCTTGGATTCCATATTCATTACCAGGTTCTCGCCCATAACGGCAAGTCCTACGAGACCGATATCTGCTTTCTTCATATTCATTACTCCTTATCTTTGCACCCGGGCGTTGCCGGCGTAAATGTCCCAAATCTGCTTTTCATCCGCAGGTTCTGCATAGTCGTTTAAACTGCTGGCTGCCAAAACACCGGATGCCCAACCGAACTGCAGGCATTTTTCCGGTTCCCAACCCTTCAGCGCGCCGTAAAGCAGGCCGCCGGAGAATCCGTCGCCGCCACCGATACGGTCCATAACGGAGATTTCACGGGGTTCTTCCACGAAGCACTTGCCGTCAGCCAAGAGCAATGCCCCCCACAGATGTTCGTTGGCACTGATTACCTGACGCAGGGTTGTGGCGTAGATCTTGGCATTGGGATACTTTTCCTTAACCTGGGCAATCATTGCCTGGAAATTGGCGATTTTGGACGTGATTTCTTTACCGCCGGCTTCCGGACCTTTGAAGCCCAAGCACAACTGGTAGTCTTCTTCGTTGCCTACCAAAATGTCCGCAACGGATGCGATTTCGTGGAAAGCCGCAGACAGTTCTTCCTCTCTGCCCTTCCAGAATGTAGCCCGGTAGTTCAGGTCAAAACTGACCAAAGTGCCGTACTTCTTCGCGGCTCTTGCCAGTTCCAGGCAGCACTTTGTGGTCTGCTCACTCATTGCGGCAATCAGACCGGAAAGGTGCAAAATCGCCACGCCTTCCTGCCCGAAAATTCTCTCTACGTCAAAGTCGGCAATATCCAGAGTTCTGCCTACTTCCCCTGCCCGGTCATTCCAAACACGGGGGGCGCGCATACCAAAGCCACTGTCTGCAATGTTAAACTGATGACGGTAGCCCCAAGGACCGCCCTGAGGTACGGATACGCCCTCATAGCGGATGTTTCTTGCACGCAACTGACTTTGAATGAATTCGGCAATGGGACTGCCTTCAACAAATTTCGTCAGCGCCAAGCACTCTTTACCCAGAGAAGACGCAACGTTCAATACGTTGGTTTCTGCGCTGGTTGCCTGCAGATAAAATGTGTTGCTGTTATGCACCGCCATCCGGTTTTCCGGGGTGATTCGCACACCCATACTGGTGGGACAAGCCACGGCATAACGATAGGATTCACGCAATTTTAATTCCATAGTAAACAACCTCCTATTTATTCCATTTTACTTCTATTATAAATCGTCTTATTAATTATACAACGTTTCTTTTTGCAATAGAATTGTAAAAAGAAACGAATATATTGCATTTTGAATCATTATGTGCTACAATTTTTAAAAAGGGGGCAATTATATTGGCAACCATTTATTCCTACCGAGATGAACGGCTATACTGCCACCATTCTTATGACGAATCCATAAACCCAGATTCCTTTCCTATGCATGCCCATGAACGCATTGAAATCTATTACTGCATTTCCGGTCACGGCACATATACTGTAGAAGGGAATGTATACCCTTTGGAACCCGGAGATCTATTTATTATGCAGGCGGCAGAGATCCATCGTCCTGTTCTAAATCCCGACACGCCTTACGAGCGAATCTCTATTAACTTTGATTCGCATCTTATAAAATCTATCGATCCGGAATTAAGGCTTCTACGCCCCATTCTCAACCGTCCCCTCGGGCAGTTTAACCGCTACAACAGCGCCCTTTTCCCCAACGATTTTTGGGAGACTGCCTTTGCGGATTTTGATTTTACCAAGTCCCATCATGCTTATGCGCATATTCTCTCCCGGCTTATGATTTTACTCCCATGCCTTTGCGATGCTTTTGACCGGATTCACGGAGAAGCCACAGTTCCAGCAGGCCCTGCAACCGAACTGGTTTCTTATATCAACTCCCATTTGTACGAGGATATTTCTCTGGAATCTGTTAGCAAACACTTCTATATGAGCACATCTCAAGTAAACCGCCTGTTTCGGCAAACCGTCGGTTCTTCCCTTTGGGAGTATGTGCTGGCCAAACGGTTGCTGGCTGCCAAGGCTATGATTACGGAAGGCAAGCCGGCTGGTTCTGCCTGCCTTGCCTGCGGTTT
>JAZOXE010000172.1:0-1735 GCA_045659525.1 Faecousia sp.
ATCTCGTCTAAACTGATCTTAACAGACCTAAAAATGAATTGTATAAATAGATTTACGTACAATGAAGTCCGTAGTTTGAAGAATCAGTTAGACAGTAATAAGGAGCGATTCGCATCGCGAATATTAGATTCAATTATAGCCCAATACCTTAATTACAACAGATGTAATCGTGAATTGAGAGCAAAACTGTGTGGTCTGTGCGGATTTTCGGAACAACAAGCAATTGTGACACAAAAGAATAATTTGCTCAACTGAGCCGATAAAAAGCCTTGGAAATTCCAAGGCTTTTTATTTTAAGATATGTTGCATTTTATACTTAAACTGGTGTGCGTTATATAAAAATAGGGATCTATAGCTAATGTGGATGTTTTTAGGTCATAACTGTTTTAACAACAGGACTTAAATACAAACATAGTAATCACATTAGATTAGCAATATCCCCAAGACTTGCCGATACGGATTTTTTTAATCCTTCCGTCGTCAGACAACTTGGCAAGGATTCGGTTTGCGGTTGCCGAAGATACTTGGAACAACTGGCGGACATCTGCGTTGGTGATAGTTCCATTCTTCTTCAGAAAGAGCTCGATTTTGTACCAGCGCAGCTCATCGGTGGTCATGTTTTCGGCGGCACCGCTGGTCTGCACGGCCTCTAGCAGCGCTTCCTTGATGGCAGATAACATGAACTCGATAAATGCGGTAGACTCACCTTCGTAGTTGGAGCGGTTAATGGCAGCATAGTATTCCTCCTGCCGGTCGTGGATGATAGATTCCACCGGCAACCACGCAAACAAGGGTTTCCACTGGGTCAGTAGGAGGGTGTGCCATAGGCGACCGATTCGTCCGTTGCCATCAGCAAAGGGGTGGATCACTTCCAATTCGTAATGGAACACGCAACTTTTGATCAGCATATGGATCTCGCTATCCTTGATCCATTCCAGCAGTTCCATAGTGAGTCCCGGAGCATAATCTGGCAGAGTACCAAAGTGCAGAATATTACCTTGCTTGTCCACTACACCTACAGGGCCGGAACGGAAACAGCCGGATTCTTCGGTTAATCCTCTAGTCATAATGGCATGGGCATTCAGTAGATCGTTTACGGAATAGGGATTCAGAGAATCCATTAATTCGTAAATCTCGTATGCGTTTTTAACTTCAGCAATATCCTTGGGTGGAGCAATAACCCGCTTGCCGTTCAGAACGGCAGTAACCTGCTCCAAACTCAAAGTGTTCTGCTCGATAGCCAGGGAGGAATAGATGGTGCGGATGCGATTAGTCCGGCGCAGCATAGGGTTCGTGGTCAGACCTGCTACAGCATTGACCTGTCCAACTAATTCTGCAATCTCTGCAATTTTGTCAAGAATGGAAGATGTGATCTCAAAGGGCGGTTTCTTGTTATACATGGTACATCACCTCACGGCCATTATAACATTTCGTCAATCATTTATCAACTATAAACGATCGATGAAATGAGCGATGAAAAGAAACGTTGCCTATAATCTTTAGATTTTACCGGTTTATGTTGCGATTTATCTCAAATATTAAGGTTTCTGCTTTTTCGATTGACATTTGCATTGTATTCGTGTATACTGTCCTCGCAAGTAAATATTCCGTTTGAGTGCCTGCGGATGCGGTAACAGCGCCGTAGGAGAATAGAAAACCGGGTGCGAATCCCGGACGGTACCGCCACTGTATGCGTGGAGGCTGCTGTGCAAGGCGAAAGCCGGTCATTGGGGAA
>JAZOXE010000173.1:0-6693 GCA_045659525.1 Faecousia sp.
GAACTGTATATCGTGGAAGGTGACTCTGCATTGGGCAGTGTTAAATTTGCGCGGGATGCAGAATTTCAGGGTATCATGCCAGTAAGAGGAAAGATTCTTAACTGCTTAAAAGCGGACTACAATAAGATTTTTGCTTCACCTATTATTACGGACTTGCTGAAAGTGCTGGGTTGCGGCGTAGAAGTGGAGGGGAAAAAGACAAAAGAACTTTCCTCTTTTAACATTGATAATCTGCGTTGGAATAAGGTCATAATTTGTACGGACGCGGATGTTGATGGATTCCAGATTCGCACATTGATTCTCACAATGTTATACCGCCTGTGTCCGAAACTGATTCGTGACGGATATGTATATATTGCAGAATCTCCCTTGTTTGAGATTACCTATAAAGATAAAACATGGTTTGCTTATAACGAGCAGGAAAAAACAAAAATTCTGGATGAGATAGGGAATAAAAGCGTTGACATTCAGCGTTCGAAAGGTTTGGGCGAAAATACAAAGGAAATGATGTGGATGACCACAATGAACCCTGAAACCCGCCGACTGATTAAAGTTATCCCAGAGGATGTACAGCGAACTGCATATTATTTTGATGTGCTTTTAGGGGATAATTTAGGTGAGCGGAAGAACTTTATTGCGGAAAATGGTGCCAAGTATTTGGATTTGGCAGACATTTCCTAAGAGAGGTTAGCAATGGCACGTAAGAAAAAAGATACAGAGAAGAATATCAAAAAAGTGAATACAGACGGCATTGTAGGCCTTGTTGGCTCAACAACGGAGCAGGTTGTTTCCGAGACACTGGAAATTAACTATATGCCCTATGCTATGTCTGTTATTGTATCCCGGGCAATCCCGGAAATTGACGGATTTAAACCTTCTCACCGAAAACTTCTGTATACCATGTATAAAATGGGGCTTTTGCGGGGAAAACGTACTAAATCCGCTAATATTGTTGGCCAGACTATGAAACTCAATCCCCACGGCGATGCGGCCATTTACGAAACTATGGTGCGCCTTGCCCGGGATAACGAAACACTGCTGCACCCCTTTGTGGATTCCAAGGGTAACTTTGGTAAGGTGTATTCCAGAGATACTGCCTATGCGGCTTCTCGGTATACAGAGGCAAAATTGGAGCCTATTTGTGATGAACTGTTCCGGGATATTGACCTGGATACAGTAGATATGGTAGATAACTATGATGCCACAATGAAAGAGCCCAGCCTTCTTCCTACCACATATCCCAATGTTTTGATTTCTGCAAATCAGGGCATTGCGGTTGGCATGGCAAGCAATATCTGCTCCTTTAACTTAAAGGAGATTTGCGACACAACAATTGCCCTTATGAATAATCCGGACCATGATATTTTGGAAACGTTACCCGGACCGGACTTCTCTACCGGCGGCGAATTGCTCTTCGATGAGGGGGTTACCCGGGAAATTTACACCACCGGTCGCGGTAGTTTCAAACTCCGCGCAAAATGGAACTATGTGAAATCCGAAAATCTCATTGAGATTACGGAGATTCCTTATACCACCACCAGTGAAGTGATTATGGACAAGGTGGCGGATTTAATTAAGGCGGGAAAAATCAAAGAAATTGCCGATATGCGAGATGAGACGGATTTAGGCGGTCTTAAACTGACTATTGACCTGAAACGGGGCGCAGAACCGGAGAAGTTAATGCAAAAACTGTTCCGGCTTACGCCTTTGCAGGACAGTTTCCCTTGTAATTTCAATATTTTGATTGCCGGCTTGCCCAGAGTAATGGGTGTTGGCGAAATTTTGGAGGAGTGGACTGCTTGGCGTACAGAGTGCGTGCGTAGAAGACTGTTCTTCCAAATTCAGAAAAAACAAGAGCGTTTGCATTTGCTGAAAGGCCTTGAACGGATCTTACTGGATATTGACAAAGCAATCCGAATCATTCGGGAGACGGAATTGGAAAGTGAAGTAGTTCCCAATTTGATGATTGGTTTTGGTATCGATGAGGTTCAGGCAAACTTTGTTGCAGAAATCAAACTGCGTAATATCAACAAAGAGTATATTCTTAAGCAGACAAAAGCCACTTCTGCGCTGGAAACGGAAATTGCAGACCTACAAAATACTCTTAACAGTTCTCGCCGGTTAAAGAATTTGATTATCAGTGAACTGAAGCAGGTTTCGGAAAAATATGGTCAGCCGAGAAAAACCAATATCGTATATCAGCAGGATTTGCCGGGTGCAGAAGATGAAGAGGACATCGTACCGGATTATCCGGTTACGGTATTCGTTTCCAAAGAGGGCTATCTTAAGAAAATCACACCATTAAGTTTGCGTATGTCCGGTGAGCAGAAATTCAAAGAAGAGGATAGTTTAGACTTCTCCATGGAAACGTCCAATAAAGCGGAACTTTTGGTCTTTACAAATAGGTGTCAGTGTTATAAATCGAGACTTTCTGATTTTGAAGACAGTAAAGCCTCCGTGCTGGGCGAATATCTACCTCAAAAACTTGCTATGGAGCCGGGAGAAACGGTGCTGCAGGTAATTTTGCCGGGTGATTATAAAGGCTTTATGCTGTTCTTCTTTGAGAACGGGAAGGTGGCAAAAGTGCCGTTAAGCGCCTACGAAACAAAGACAAACCGCAAGAAACTCACCGGTGCATTTTCGGATAAGAGTCCGCTGAAAAAGGCAATGGCTTTGAATGAAGAGGAGCAAATCGCGATTTATTCAACAGACGGAAGAGCGGCAATCATATCTTCTGCGCAACTTCTTCCCAAGACAACGCGAAATACAATTGGTGTGAGCGCGATGTCCCTTAAGAAAAAAGCGTCTGTGAAAACCGCTGTGCGCTTGAAAGACAGTGGCATTGCAAATCCCGGCAGATACCGCAGTCGGAACATTCCCACTGCCGGCGCACTGCTGAAGGATGAAGATGCCCCTGAAAAGCAAATCACATTTGAAGTGTAAAGGTGAAATATGAGTCAAAGCAAGCATTGGATACTTCTTACGCTAAAAACAATATTTGGTTGCGCCTTGTTTGGTTTGGGATTTAATTTATTTTTACTTCCCAACGGTCTCAACGCCGGTGGACTTTCCGGTTTGGCAATGGTGTTGACACAACTGATAGGCTTTGGTACGGTAGGTACGGTTACCATTGTTATGAACATCCCGCTGTTTTTACTGGGCGGTTTAAAAATTGGAAAGCGGTTTCTATTTGGTTCGGTTATTGGCATGGCTTTTTGCTCATTGGCAATTGATTTAATGGCATACATTCCAATGCCGGAACTGAAAGATCCGCTTACCAGCGCTCTATACGGGGGTGTGCTTTGCGGAATCGGGCTGGGAGTAATCTTTGCATCCGGTGGCTCAACCGGTGGCTCTGATATTATTGTAAGGCTGCTGAAACTGAGATGGCAAAATGTACCCATTGGAAAATTGAATATAATTTTCGATTTAAGTGTTGCGGCACTGACCGGACTGGTTTTTCGGGATATTAGCCGCGCGTTGTACAGCGGTGTTGCTATTTTTGTTACCGGACAGATTATCGATGCGGTCGTATACCGCTTCGATTATTCAAAAGTTACTTTGATTATTACAAAAGAGCATGACCGTGTTGCAAAAGCAATCGCCTCAGAGTTGGACAGAGGCGCCACTTTTCTTCACGGTGAGGGTTCATACAGCCACCAACAGTTACGGGTTGTTTTGACCGCCGTAAAGAAACAACAATTAGCGGATTTAAAGCGGCTTGTAGTGAAAATAGACCCCAATGCGTTTATTATTGTGCAGGAAGCCCACCAGGTTTTAGGTGATGGTTTTTCCCGATATTCAAAAGATGCACTGTAAAGGAAAATGTATGAAACGATTGATTAGTGCCATTTTGGTGATTATAATTTGTGTATTGCCTGGGTGTGGCGTGCTGAATCGGGGTAGTTATCACTCTGTAACGCCCCATAAGGAAGACAGTATCAAAACGCCCCAGCAAACCGTAACAGTTTCTTCTTATGAGCAACTATATGACGCGTTGGCGGCGCTGGTGGAAACCGGGACATCAAAAGGTGTTTTTTATATCAACGGAATTCAGAATTCTGTTCATGTATTAATGTCTGACGCTATTCGAGAGGTAACAACCTATAATCCGATTGGCGCGTATGCAGTGGATAACATTTCTTTTGAAGTTGGTACCAACGCTGGTAATATGGCAGTTGCCGTTGAAATTGCATATACCCACGGCCGTTCTGAAATTTTGCAGATTCGAAAAACAGATTCGCCGTCAACGGCTTACTACATTGTATCGGCAGCGCTGACCCGTTGCGACGCGAATTTGGTGTTCATAGTCAATCATTTTGAGGACACGGATTTTGTGCAGATGGTGCAGGATTATGTGGACACGCATCCGAATATTTGCATGGAACTGCCTCAGGTTTCTGTGGCTGTATATCCGGAAACCGGCGAAGTCAGAGTGGTTGATTTGAAGTTTACATACCAGACCAGTCGGGAGACGTTGCGTAATATGCAAGATACAGTGGGACAGTTTTTCTCATCTGCAAAACTCTACGTCAACGAAGACAGTACGGCTTGGGAAAAATATTCGCAACTATATTCTTTCTTAACGGAACGTTTTGACTATACGGTTGAAACCTCCATAACTCCCGCCTACAGTCTGCTGCGTCATGGTGTAGGGGACAGCAAGGCCTTTGCCAGTGTTTATGCAGCAATGTGTAAGCAAGTCGGTCTTGACTGTGTTATGATTGTTGGTACGCGGGAAGGAAAACCGCATTACTGGAATCTGCTGAATATGGATGGTAAATACTATCATTTGGATATTATCAACACAATGGGATCCGGGGATTTTACCCCTAAAACGGAAGCAAATATGCAGGGTTACGTGTGGGATTACTCCGCATACGAATCGAAATCGCAATAAGTAAATACAACCGGGACAATTTTGTCCCGGTTGACAAGTTAAATTTATAAAACCTATTGACATTTCGGAATATTCTGCTATAATACCCATTGTTATGCGGGTGTAGCTCATCCGGTAGAGCGCCACCTTGCCAAGGTGGAGGTAGCGAGTTCGAGCCTCGTCACCCGCTCCATAAAATGGTCGCCAACCGGCGACCTTTTTTTCTTAATGGGGGACTTGTATGTTAAAAATGCAGGCACAAAAACAGTTGTTAAGCGAACAGTATCCATATCGCATCGAGTTACACGCCCACACAAACCCAACCAGTGGTTGCAGCGAGGTAACCCCGGAACATCTTTGTCAGGTTTACAAAGAACTTGGTTTTGATGCGGTTGTTGTTACAAATCACTTCTTTCGATGGACAGAAGATGGCGATGCATTTCTGGATAGCTATATGAATGCATATGAGCGCTTTCGTCGATGCGCTGTTGAGATGGGATTGCAGCCAATATTCGGCGCAGAAATCCGTTTTACGGAAAACAGCAATGACTATCTTTTGTATGGTGTGAATCGGCAGATGTTAAAAGAGATATTTGAATTGCTTCCCTACGGTGTGGAAAATTTTCGTAAAAATTATGCGTTTGACGGTGTTTTTGTGCAGGCGCATCCGTTCCGCAATAATATGGAAAGCGTTCCGCCGGAAATTTTGGATGGGATTGAAGTCTATAATATGCACCCCAATCACAACAGCCGAATCGGTATTGCGGCGCAATATGCGAAAGACAACAACCTGAAAATTCGCATCGGCGGCAGCGACTACCATCACCCGCATTTAGGCCATGAGGGACTTGCGGTTATGCGCACACGTACCTTACCTATGGACACATTCGAACTTGCGCAAATACTGAAAGAGGGAGACTACCTCTTTGAATTTGGAGACGCACTGCTCTTACCTTAAACGCAATATACGGCAGGAAGAAACTTGTTTCTTCCTGCCTTTTTTGATTATTACATAAGGCGCACAATTTCGAAAAGAAGATGTCTAACAATTCATGTCATTCTTGTTCATAACATACGGATTTCCCTTGAAAGAGCCATTTTTTCCTATTATAATGTGCAAACCGGAGGTGGCTTAAGGGATGCGCAAATGGAGTATATATCACTATATTATTTTAATTGCAACGGTTATTTGCTCGCTGATATGCGCGTTGGCGCTCTCTTGGCATATGCAGAAAAATTCGGTTGTTTTTGTTTATGCTCCCAACAAAACAGATGCAAAGGTTACGAATATTTCCTTTGATGCGAATATAATTCTTCCAACGAAAATTGCCGGTACTGACTTGATTGCAGAGAAACTGATTATGTACGACGGTCCATATGTGGAAGATGGAAGTAATGATGAAGTGTTTGGAATATATGGCCTTGTCGTATATAACCCAAAGAAGGTTTGGATAAAAAATGCCAACATACAGTTCAGAACGCAATCGGGTATACTGGAATTTTCCGGAAGTTATTTTCCGCCGGGGAAAAGATGTGTTCTTTTAGAAAGTAAACGAACAAAGTATGACATTAAGAATATTTTATCCTGTGACGGCGTCTGTGGGTTTATGGGCGATGAAAGCGTTTTAGAAGAATTAACGCTTACAAATATAAATATGGGGCAGGTGAACGTAAAGAACGAAAGCGGTGAAGAAATGCAGGATTTGGTGTTATACTATAAAACGCATGACGCCAATGCGGATATCTATATAGGCGGGATTACCTACGAAGAAAAAATTTCCTATTTAGGTATAAATGAAACATTAATTTGTAGC
>JAZOXE010000174.1:0-1683 GCA_045659525.1 Faecousia sp.
CTTTAATACTCGTACCCAGCGGTTTTAGTGGCACATTCACCGTTCCTAACACCGTAACTACGATTGCAGACAGCGCTTTCCACGGATGCGCAAAATTGACTGCAATAAAATTCCAAGGCACTTCCGGTGCAACCGGCGGCTTCACAGACCGCGAAACATCCGGCAGTGATGTTTATGCCGATTTTGTCCTTTTCGGCAAAAACAATATCACTACGATCGGTCAATATGCATTTGCAGGTTGTGAGAAACTTACATCCTTCGTTGTTCCCGAAAATGTTACAGTCATCAACGAGGCAACATTTAAAAACTGCGGAAATTTAAAATCTATTTCCATTGGTAAAAATGTAACCGTTATTGATGAAAATGCTTTTAGCGGTTGCGACAAGCTTGCATTGATAGAATATGCCGGCAGAGAGACTGTTTCCGCTACCAGCACTACTCCCGCATGGAACAAGATCACGATTGCAGAAGGCAACGATGCTTTAAACAGCGCCGCATTCATATATGCCGGTGAAGTTCGTATTTCCGGCGCTACACTTGCGTTGCAGCACAACATCGCAGTACATTACAAGGTAAAGAAGACAACTGTAGAAACATATGGATTTGGTGATCTGAAACTGGTTGTTAAGTTCAACGGTGTTACTACAACGATTACTGAGTACGAAGAAAGTGGCGACGAGTATATTTTCTTCTTTAATAACATTGCGCCAAACCAAATGAATGACACCATCATCTGTACTTTGTATGCAACCAGAGATGGCAAAACCTATACCAGCGATAAGCGGGAATACAGTGTGGCTACCTACTGCTACACGCAGCTTGGCAGATACAATACTGATGCCTATGCTGAGTTCCGCACGTTGCTTGTTGACCTGCTTAATTATGGCGCAGCAGCTCAAACTTATACAGGCTATAACCCCGGAGCTCTTGTAAACAGTGAACTGACCGCTCTGCAGTCCAGTTGGGGTTCCTCCGGCACTCCCACACTCACAGACAACACCAACACCAAATTTACTGTAATCGACTCCCCCACTGTTAAATGGAAAGGCGCAACCCTCATTCTTCAGGATGCGGTAACAATGCGTTATAAGATCCAGGCAGCGGATATTTCCGGTCTGACTGCAGTATTTACTTGTGATGGCAACTCCTGGTCCGTTCCTGCATCTGAATTCCAAGTTGCAGATACAGCAGATACCTACTACATTTTCTTCAATGGCCTCAATGCAGGTCAGATGCGCAGTTTGGTTTATGTTACCATTTACGACGGTGATACACCTGTTAGCAACACCGTTCAGTATAGTATTGAATCCTACGCATCCGGAAAAGTAACTAATCCCGATTTGTCCGACATCGTCATTGCAATGATGCATTATGGCGATTCCGCTTATGAATATGTTAATTAAGGAGACGAAAGTAATGAAAAAGCGTTACAATGTACCCGAAATCGAAATCACAGAATTCCAGGTAGAAGACGTTATTACCGCCACAAATCCCGGCGGTGGCATCGTCCTCCCCGATGACGACTGGGAAGACTAAATCAACAAAAACACCGACTCACTTGAGTCGGTGTTTTTAGTATATGCGATACCATTTTGATACTTCTGCAATTGGGATAAAACCAAGTCTGTTATACAAGTTTAAAGCCTTCAAATTATTTGAGGCAACCTCAAGAGAAACCACATC
>JAZOXE010000175.1:0-2324 GCA_045659525.1 Faecousia sp.
GGATAAGGCCATAGACCTTTTGGATGAAGCCTGCTCGGACGTAAATCTGCAGTGCAAAGAAATCTCCCGCTTGGCAGAATTGAAAAAAGAGCGTGACGATTACGAACTGGAGTTAAGAATGCTCACAGAGGATACAGAAAATGAGCATTACGAACGTTTAGCAGAAATTCGAAGTAAACTATGTGTGCTGGCAGAGGAAATTGAGAAATTGGATGCCATGCCCGCACCGGCGGTTACCATGGAAAATTTGGCGCGGATTATCGAATTGTGGACAAAGATTCCCGCCAGTAAAATCAAGGCGCAAGAGTATACCCGCCTGCAGGGATTGGGTGAGAGATTGCGCAGTCATATCGTAGGACAGGATGAGGCGGTGGATGCGGTTGCCCGGGCAATTCGCAGAAACCGGGTGGGAATCAGCCCCAAGAAAAAGCCGGTTTCCTTTATCTTTGTGGGTCCTACCGGCGTAGGTAAAACAGAACTTGTGAAATGTTTGGCAAACGATATGTTTGACTCGGTAGACGCGCTTATCCGTTTGGATATGTCCGAGTTTATGGAAAAGCATACGGTTTCCAAACTCATCGGTTCGCCTCCCGGCTATGTAGGCTACGATGAAGCGGGACAACTGACGGAAAAAATCCGCAGAAAGCCATACAGTGTGGTGCTTTTTGATGAAATCGAAAAGGCACACCCGGACGTGCTGAATGTGTTGCTTCAGGTGCTGGATGATGGGCGGATTACCGACGCGCAAGGTAGAACGGTGAATTTTGAAAATGCCATTATCGTTATGACCTCCAATGCCGGCTCAGAAGGCGCAGTGGGCGGTTTGGGCTTTGGCAGAACCGATAACGATATGGTAAAAGAGAAAACCATGAAGGCATTGCGGGATTTCCTCCGTCCGGAATTTCTTAATCGTGTGGATGAGATTATCACCTTTAACCACTTGACGGAAGATAATTTCCTTAAAATTTCCCGGATTATGCTAAATGAACTCAAAGATAGCCTTAATGCTCGGGGCCTTGCCTTTGAATGGGATAAGGAATTAGAGCAGTACTTGGTGAAGAAGGCCTATTCTGTCACCTATGGCGCCCGGAGTTTGCGTCGCACCATTGGTAAAGAACTGGAAGATCCCATTTCTGAAAAGATTATCGAATCTTTTGAAAACCCCATTTCTTCCATTTGTGTAAAGGTAAGCGGAGACAGTCTAAAAGTTATTGCCCAATAACCAAAAGAGGAGTTGTAAATGTTTTACAACTCCTCTTTCTTTACATCATTTCCTGTGTGATTTTATCTGTAACTTTCCAAGCCGCGTCTTCTACTTTGTCAGCGGCCTTTGCAGCCAGTTTCCGAGTGGGGTTGTTCCGGGGCATCATTAAAATAGCCACCGCCCCAACAGCGGCGCCTACGCCCATGGACAGAACCAAACCTTTCATTTTCATAAAAAATCCCTCCCTTCGAGGTTAGTATACCCCGAAAGGGAGGTTTCCAAATTGGAAAGTTAGCCCATTGTACCGTTGCCGGAAGCGCCGGTTGCGCTGGTTGCGCCGGTCATATCTGTGGTATCCATTGTGCTGTTGGGATTTACTTCCGGATCGGGAATGTTTTGGTCAATGGTAGGATCCATAATGGTGGGGTCTAAAATGGGAGCGGTGGTCATAGGCTGGGTTGTGGTTGCAGGTGCGGTGGTGCTGGGCTGTGTGGGATTATTGCTCTTACTGCGGCAGGCGCTTAAGGACAGCGCTAAAACCAGCGTAAGGACAAAAATACAATACTTTTTCATTTTCTTCCTCCTAAATTTGAAGTCAATTTTATTATTGCCTTTTTGAGAATGTTTACACTGGAAAAATTTACTAAAAGAAATTTTGGAATTTTTCAAGAAGGGATTGCTATTTTTAAGAACTTCCTGTATAATAATGGGGAATTACATAGTAGAAGGAGTTTTCTCGGATTATGAAAAGACTTGCGGTTAAAAAAGGCGTAGAGTGCATGGCTTGTTTGGAATGTGTCCGTGCATGTTCCAATGCTTTCTATAAGGAATTTAATCAGGATTTGTCCTGCATCCAGATTGTAGCAAAAGGCAACGGCGCAAAACCCATGACCTGTATCCAGTGCGGTAAGTGCGCAAAAGCCTGCGAAGCCGGCGCAATCACCCAGAATCCCAAGACCGGCGTATATATGATTAACAAGAAACTTTGCACATCCTGCGGTAAGTGCGCCGAGGTGTGTCCTATGAAGGTTATGGTTGCACCGGAAGGCCAGCCTACCACCAAATGTATCGCTTGTGGCATTTGCGTAAAAGCCTGCCCCATGGAGATTCTGGAAATCGT
>JAZOXE010000176.1:0-7255 GCA_045659525.1 Faecousia sp.
GAAGTATGGAGGTCACTTTTTTGTAACAATTCCAAATATGAACCTATCAGAATTAAGGGCTTATTTTGCAGATGAGAAAGCCGAGGCGGACTTGGCTGAAGCTTTTGCAATAGCAAGCAACAAGTTTTGGTGTGTGGAAGAGAATGGATACGATTACAAAGAAGGACATCCCAAACATAAAATGGCGTGCGCTATTACTGATGAGCATGGCAATTTGATGGATGCGTATCTATATATACTTGAGCCTACATAGTATGTCTTTCTTCTTTTTACATTTAACGAACAATCTTGTGGTGCTCCGCCATACTAATTTATCGGCAAAAACAACATCCCCCGGTGTTTATACAGGCATTTGGCATTCGGTTCCTCTTTTTTCCAGTCTCATAATAATAATTGCGTTATGTCGAATTATGTGGTAAAATAGGAAAATAGAGAGGGTTAGATTATGAAGGATTTACATAAAGAATTCCTATATCGCAAAATGAAAAGGCCAAGCAGATGGATTGCTTGGCCTATTTGGCTTGCCGCTTTTTTCATATCCAAAAGGCGAAATGTGGAATTTACTTACGATGATGATTTTTTGGCCTGCAGAAAACAGCAGATGCTCTTTTTATGTCAACACTGCTCTCACGATGATTATATTTATACTTTTGCCGGAACAAAACGTTCGGACGTACATATTCTGTGTGGATATCAAAACATCTTCCAAAAGGGCGTATACCCTATTTTGAAGAAATTAGGTGTCATTGCAAAGATGCTGTATCAGCCGGATTCCCACGCAGTTATCCAGATTATGCGGGCAATCAAATTGGGGGACTCCGTTATGATTTTTCCGGAGGGAATTCAGTCCACCAGCGGCTCTGCCCATCCCATCAATCCGGCAACCATGAAACTGATTCTGAAACTGAAACTGCCGGTAGCCCTGGTCACCTTGAAAGGCGCCTATTTCACCCGCACCCGGTATTCTACCGATGTAAAGAAAGGCAAAATTACCGTTCGGTTTTCTATGCTCTTCCAACCCCAGGATTTTGTGGATTATAGCAGTGAAGCCCTTTATCGGCGATTCCTCGACCGTTTCCGCTATGATGAATTTGACCGGCAGGAAACAGAGAAAATTCCTTTCCGTGGGAAAAAGCCCAATATCTATGGGCTGGATAATATAATCTATAAATGCCCCCACTGTATGAAAGAATTTACATTTGCGGTGCAAGGTGAGCAAATGCGGTGTAATAACTGTGGGTTCACAGTTTCTATGGATGAATACTATGACATCCATGCCGTAGAAAGGCAACTCCCCTTTACCAACATCGACCGTTGGTACAAGTGGCAGAGAAGTATCCTGGCAAAAGAAGTAACCGATGACAATTTCCAAATGACAGCAAAGGTAAAGTACGGTCAGGTGAACACCCGAAAGTTAAAACCCAACTACTCCCTTGAATACCGGGGCGAGGGCACTTTAACCCTTACCAACAAAGGCCTTACTTACTGTGGCACCGTAGACGGTGAAGAAGTATCCTTGTTCATGAAAGCGGAAATGGTATATTCTCTTACCATGTCGTTGCAGTATGATTTGGATTTATACTACAATAGCCACTATTATAACTTCAAACTTTTGGAGAATAAAAAGCAGGTTGTTAAGTGGATGATTGCCGCAGAAGAAATCCACAATTTGTATGACCCGGCCTGGCGGGAAGCCAGCAGTGAGGTGTATTTATGAAGAATAAAAAAGAAAAACTGTTGGTTCTGCTGACACTGCTGATTGTTCTGGCAATTGTGATTTTTTCCATTGTAAACTGGAGCGCTATTGTGTATCTGTTTAAGGAAATGATTGCCGGTGTATCCATTGTGAAAGAGTATGTACGCTCTTTGGGATTGGCAGGAATATTGTCCATCTCCGTTATCATTATTGTCTGTTTCTTTTTCCCGGTGATTTCCTCAGTCCCCATACAACTGGCTTCTTCCGTTACATACGGCTTACCCTTTGGTTTTATCCACGTTGTTCTTTCTGTTTTTGTTGCCAGCCAACTGGCCTTTCTTTTCACCCGGTGCGTTCGGGTTTTCCAATCTCAAAAGCAACGGCAAAAGCAGTTGGAAATGGAAGAAACAATTAACAGTAGCAGCAGAAGTATCCTTTATTTTCTGTTTCTTGCATACCTTGCGCCTTTTGTTCCCTTTATGTTGATTCACACTGTGGCAGCAAACAGCGGAATGAAATGGTGGAAATACTCTCTTGTCACACTCATAGGCCCTATGCCGGATGTAATTGTTACCCTTTGGCTGGGAGAAAAAGTTACCTCTGCGTCCTCGCCTACGGTTTCTTTTGTTGTTTTACTGATTATTATTTCCTGCGTTGTTCTTTCTCTGATTTATAAAGAAAAAATTGTAGACTTTATTTTTAAGCCTAAAAAAGGAGACAAGAAAAAATGGAAACGAAGCAATTAAACAGCGAGATTAAATTCGGTCTGAAGAGTTTTATCGCCATCTGTTCTATTCTCGTTGCCGTTATCATTTTCGTCGGTATTCTGACGTTTCTCATTCCCGCCGGTTCTTATGAGCGCAACAGTGCGGGGAACATCATACCCGACTCTTTTCAGTTGCTGGAAAACGCCACACGCCTGCCGGCTTACCGGTGGATTACCGCCCCGGTAGAGGCTTTGCTTTTTGGCAGCGGAAATATGAACATTATCCAGATTATTGCTGTGCTTTTAATTTTAGGCGGCAGTTTTAAGGTGTTGGATGCTACCGGTTGCCTTTATTCTTTGGTGCAGGTTGTGATTGCAAAATTTTATAACAAGCGGTTCAAACTGATTTGGGTCATCACTTTGATGATGATGCTTTTGGCTTCTTGTTTCGGTTTGCAGGAAGAACTGCTGATTCTATTCCCCATCTTCCTGACTTTCTCCGTAGCCATGAACTGGAGCAACACTATGGCAGTGGCGCTGATTTTAATCACCACCGGTGTCGGCTTTACCACTGCCATCTTTAATCCCTTTACCGTAGGCGTGGCTTCGGATTTGGCAGGCGTCAGTATTTTAAGCGGTATTTGGTACCGAATTGCTATCTTCTGTATTTTATATGTGCTCACTTCGTTGTATCTGATATATTTAGCCAAACAAGATGAGAAGTTAAACGCCAAAGCATCTACTGCCCGGTCTTTGGACATTTCTCCGGAAGAACAGCAGGAAAACAAGCGGAAAGCCAATATGCTCTTCACCCTTTTCGGCGTGGTTTTGCTGGTAATTCTTCTTTCCTCCGTAATTCCTTTCCTGGCGGATTTGGGGCTGGGCATGGTGTTTATGGCGCTGGCGTTTATTATCGGCGCTTTCCTTATCGGCAAGTTGGAAATGGGCAGTTTCAAATCCGCAATTAAGAGTTTTTTCCTGGGTGCAAAAGATTTGTCTCCCTCCATTGTCATCATTTTGCTGGCCTTTAGTGTGAAATACATTGCAGAGCAAGGTAATATCCTCCACACAATGTTTTACTACTGCCATCAGTACATCAGCGGTCAATCTCCCTATTTTGCTGTAATCTTGCTTTATGTTCTGATTTTGGTGTTCGAATTCTTCATTCCCGGCTCTCTGGCAAAGGCACTTTTGCTAATTCCCCTTTTAACTCTTGCCCCTCTGCCGGGTATCAGCACAAACATTATTATTCTGGCATTTTTATTCGGTGACGGTTATACAAATGTCCTGTACCCCACCTGCGGCACGCTGGTTGTGGGTTTGGGTTTGGCAGAAGTCAGTTACATCAAATGGCTAAAGAAAACCGCCCTGTTCCAGACGCTCCTTTTTGTGCTGTCTATAGCGTTTCTATTGTTTGCCGTCTATATTGGCCTATAAAAGTCACTTTTGTATACTTTCAACAAAACTGTTGACATATTTTTACATTTCTTGTAGAATATTGTCAGAAGCAGTCATAACTGTTTCGAAGAAAGGGGTTATATTATGGATAAAAAGATTGTTCGTTTCTTACTCACTTGGTTCCTTGGCTGGATTGGAAGCGTTATTATCAATCACTCCAATCTCCGTCCTGAAGGCTACAAATGCAGAACCGGCGCTTACTTCTGGCTCACTCCCCTCACCTGCGGTATCTACCCCATGGTTGCCAGCATTTGCAACATTTCCTTTACCGCTGGCGAGAAGAACATTGGCTATAAGATGAAGCCCGTACCAGTTCCTGAAGTTGTTGCCGAATAATTTACTTAACCATAAAAAATACATTCCTACAAATTGTAGGAATGTATTTTTTATGGGTTCGTTTTTTCTCGAACGCCACCATACATTGATAAAATAAGGTTTAACGGTGCGGATTTCTATTTGGTACGGCCAACGCAAAACGGAGGCTGCAAGCAATCCTTGCGGCCTCCGTTATTTTTGTTTTCAGAAATTCACTGCTTTCTTGTTTTTCAGTTGCAGTTGCAGTTTGTCGGCAATGAGGGCAATAAATTCGGAATTTGTAGGTTTTCCCTTGGTGTTACTGACCGTATAGCCGAAGAATCTCTGGAGTGTATCCAAATCCCCTCTGTCCCAAGCCACTTCTATGGCGTGGCGGATGGCACGCTCCACTCTTGAGGGTGTTGTCTGGAATGTTTTTGCCACCTGGGGATAAAGAACTTTTGTAATGGCATTAATCACATCCATATCCTCCACAGCAATCATAATTGCTTCCCGGAGGTATTGATAACCCTTGATATGGGCTGGTACACCGATTTCGTGAATAATTCCGGTTACCATTGTTTCAATGTTATTCTGAGCGGCTGCTGCGCCTTGGTTCTTCAGTTGGCTCTCCCCGCCACGAATTTCTTCCAAATGCTCCACCAGCGCGCTCATATCACAAGGTTTTAGCATCATGTACTGCACCCCTAAATTGGCCACTGCAGATGCCACATATTCTGTTACAAAACTGGTGGTTGCCAGCACCACCGGTCGACGTTCCATACCGGAAATGGCTTTGAGTACGCTGATTCCGTCTTTCTTCGCCAGCATCATATCCAGCACCAAAATCTGGGGTTTGCGTTCCTGCACCATACGAACAGCCTGCTCCCCATCGTTGGCTATTCCTATAATCTGGAACCCTTTCGCTCTTTGCAGTGCCGCTGAAAGGCTGCCACAAAATTCTTCTGCATTGTCTGCAATCATTACGGTTGTTTGATTGTCCATAGATTCCTCTCCTTAACTTTGTGAGATTTCTCCCCTTTCCGAGATAACACTACTGTGATGCGACATCTATAATTTACCACAATTCGGTCTGTTTTTCAAGGGCATTTATGAACAATCGTTCGATATGTTTCGACAAATTTCGCACAGGTTTTTCCCAATGTTGACGGACAGACCAGAATGGGGTACAATATCCTTATCCTTAATATCCGGAAACAACGGAGGTTCGTTTTATGCGTATTCAAAAATTAATCTCATTTTTAGACCAGGCCCACAGTTCCTACCACGCCGTTGACCTGCTTTGCGGACAACTGCAGGATGCGGGCTACACATACCTTTCTGAAAGCAGTCTTTGGCAGTTACAGCCCGGCGGTAAATATTACCTTACCCGGGGCGGTAGTTCTTTGATTGCTTTTCGGGTTCCCAACAAAACGCCGGTGGGTTTTTTGATGTCTGCCGGTCACTCCGACCGTCCCACTTTTAAGGTAAAAGAAAACGGAGAATTAACTGGAAAATACACCCGCTTGGCTGTAGAATGCTACGGCGGTATGATTATCAGCACATGGCTGGACCGCCCCCTTTCCATTGCAGGGCGTTGTGTTGTAGAAACCCCCAACGGTATGAAAACCAAACTTTTGAATATTGACCGTGATTTGCTTTTGATTCCCAATGTGGCGATTCATATGAACCGCAAGGTCAACGGGGGATACACCTGGAATCCGGCGGTGGATACCCTGCCCCTTTTAGGAGGCGAAGGTGCCAAAGACAAACTAAATGCCCTTTTGGAAGAACTGGCCGGCGGTAAAATTTTAAGCCATGACCTATATCTATATGTGCGGGAAAAAGCATCCCTGTGGGGATTGGAGGAAGAATATCTTTCCGCTCCGGCATTGGATGATTTATCCAGTGTCTGGTGCTGCACACAAGGTTTCCTGCAGGCCCAAGACAGCGCTTCCATTCCCGTTTTGTGTGTCTTTGACAGTGAGGAAGTCGGCTCCGCTACGACCCAGGGCGCGGCCTCTGACTTGTTAGAAACCGTCTTAACCCGAATCTGTGGCGCACTGCATTTGGATTTACACCAAATGCTCGCACAATCTTTCCTGGTTTCCGCAGACAACGCCCATGGCGTGCATCCCAACCATCCGGAATACGCCGACGCCACCAACGGACCGGTTTTAGGCGGCGGCATCGCTTTGAAGTTTAACGCCGCCCAGCGGTATACAACTGATGGTATTTCCGCGGCGCTCTTCCGAAAAGTTTGCCAAATGGCAGATGTGCCGGTGCAAAATTACTATAACCGCGCAGACCTGGCGGGCGGTTCTACCTTGGGCAACATTTCCTTATCCCACATTTCCGTTCCCTCTGTGGATATCGGTCTTCCCCAACTGGCAATGCACTCCTGCTATGAAACCGTTGCCACCGAAGATGTGAGATGTTTGGAAGAGGCTATGACCTGCTACTACGGTATGACGCTTACCTCCGGCAGTGATGGCCATTACCAATTTGGCTGATTTTCTGTCCGTAAAAAACCTCGTTGCTTTGAGCAACGAGGTTTTCTGTTATAACGGAGATTGTTTGATTTTAGAATATTTTCTGGGATACTGGGCAGGGGTTGTGGAAACTTTTCGGAATACCAGCACCTTATGGGCAGTATTTTCTATGGGGAACTCCACCCGCTTTTCAATCTTCAATCCCAATTTCTTGGCGGCGTTTGCGGCCTCTTCCAGTTCTTCCTCTGCGGCAGTGCCTTTCATAGCCAATACCAAGCCGCCCACTTTTACATAGGGGGCTGTCAGTTCCAACAGAATGTTCAGCCTTGCCACAGCGCGGCTGGTGGCGATATCATATTGTTCCCGCCGGGTGGCCACTGCCTCTTCTGCCCGAGCCGTCACAATTTCTGCTTCCACGTCCAACTGGGGCAAAATCTGGGACAGCCAGTTCATACGTTTTCCCAGAGAATCCAGCAGTGCCAAATTTACTTCCGGCCAAGCGATTTTTACGGGCACACCGGGAAATCCGGCGCCACAACCTACGTCAATCATCTTTTTGCCCCGGAAATCTTCCAGTGTCAAAAGGGTTAAACTGTCCAAAAGGTGGAG
>JAZOXE010000177.1:0-4116 GCA_045659525.1 Faecousia sp.
CCTACTGCCACCGGACCATCCCTGGCGGGATAAGTTTGTGTTTTTGCCGGAAGTGGTTTCTACAAACGATGAAGCAAAGCGCTTGGCAGAAGCCGGCGCGCCTCACGGCACGGCGGTGCTTGCCGGTTACCAAACCGGTGGCCGGGGCCGAAGAGGCAGAACATTTCAATCCCCTCCCGGGTTGGGAATGTATCTGTCTGTGATTTTGCGCCCCGGGTGCAAAGGAGAAAACCTGATGCACCTGACCTGCGCTATGGCCTTGGCGGTAATGAATGGGGTAAAAGAGACCGCAGGCATTATGCCCCAAATTAAATGGATAAACGATTTGGTTTACGAAAACCGGAAATTAGGCGGTATACTCACAGAGGTGGCAACACAGCCTGATGGGCAAGTTGCGTATGCCATTGTGGGAATCGGTATAAACTGTTTGCAGACGGCCCGGGATTTTCTTCCGGACATCCGGGAGATGGCCACATCTTTGCGCATCGCCTGCAATCAGCCTATTTCTCCCGGTGTTTTGGCGGCAAATCTGCTGATTACCCTTTGTAAAACGGCAGAAAAACTGTTGACAGAAAAAAGGGAGATTATGAAAGCCTATGAGGGAAACTGCATTACTTTGGGAAAAGAAGTGCAGATCATCCGGGGCGATACGCCTTATTGCGGGTTTGCTGTAAGACTGGATGAAAACGGCGGTCTTGTGATAAAAAATGAAAAAGGCACAGAGGAAACGGTGAATGCGGGAGAAGTCAGCGTTCGCGGTCTTTACGGATATTTGTAAAAAATTTTCTTTTTCCTTGCTTTTTTCTTTTGGTTTGGATATACTGAAAGTAGAAAATAAATGGGAGGGTTACCTATGAAGGCATTGAAAACCGTTGCGAAAATTTTAACTGCTGTTGCGGCAGTGGCCGGCATTGTATTTGTGATTGTCAAATACGGCGATGTGATTGTCGCTTGGGTGAGAAATATGTGCGCTCGCGTGGAAGAATGGCTGGGCTTGAACGACTGTTGTTGCTGCTGCGATGAGGATTGCTGCTGCGATGAAGAATGTTGCTGTGGCGAAGACTGCTGCTGCGAAGAAACACCGGCAGAGGAAACCGTTGCTACCGAAGGCGACTTTGAAAACTGATTTGAGAGAAAGAAAACACCGCCCTTAGGCGGTGTTTTTTCTGTTACAGAGAATCTTGTAAGTAGGGGTGAATCCCCAGTAGATTACAGATGCTGTTATATTGGTCTTTCAGAACATCCGCTTCTTTTTGGGTAATACTGCGTTTGATGCCGCGAATGAGTACGTTTTTCGGGGTTTCTTCCGGGTCAATCAGTTCCAACGCAGTGACATCGTAGCCACGGATTTCCAGCGCTTTGCACCGCAGAGCGTCGGTGGCGGCGTCGGTAAATTTCTGTTTTAATATAGAGTGTTCCAACAGAAAGTCTGTGGGTGCGCCGGTGGGTTTTAATTGGTGGAACATCTCATGGTGACAGCAGGGCGTGGAGAGAATCACCCGGGAACCGGAATCGCAACCTTTTTTCAGAACAATATCCGTGGCAATGTCGCAGGCATGGAGGGAAACGGTCAAATCCGGTGTCCGCCGAATGGGGAAATCCCGGATGTCACCGGTGGTAAAATGTAATCCTGCATAGCCTAATTTATGCGCCAAATCCGAGCAAAAAGAAATGACGTCGGCTTTCAGGTCTACGCAGTCCATTGTCACTTGCATTTTTCTTATTTTTGTGAAATAATAGTAAAGAGCAAAACTTAGATAACTTTTGCCGCAGCACAGGTCTAAAATGTAAAGGTCATCGCCCTTTATGATTTCAGATTCCGTATCCGCTACAATCTCCAAAAAGCGGTTTATCTGCCGGAATTTAGAGCGCTTTTTATCATAGATAAATCCCTTTTCATCCTGAACCCCAAGGGCAATCAAAAAGTCTACTGGCTTATTATCCGGCAGGATATATTGCTTTTTGCGGTTGTGGGAAAGGTCTTGCGGGGAAGTGTTGGGGTTTTTAATGCGGTTTATGACGGTAATTTTTCCTTTTTTGGAAACTTTCACTTCGCAATCGCCACCGGTGGTCGTCAGGTTTAACTGCTTGTACTGATCCGGCAGTAAAGAACAAAGGGTGTCTGCCCCGTGGCAAATGGGGATGTTTTTTTGTATGGCTTTTCCGTCAGCGCGAAACTCCTCCAAAGCCAAGTGCAGTTGTCCTTTGATTTCCACCAAACGGCCGGTGGTACGCAAAATATCCTTACCCACCGGTTTGCTCAAAGTCAGTTTTATAAGATAGCGGTTATTTAGGATTTCGTTTAGCAGTTCTCTCATAAATAACTCCTTAATTGGTATGTGAAAATCATAACAAAAAAGCCCGGCTGTGTCAACAAATCTCCTTGACACAACGGGTATAAACCGATATATTTACAGAAAACGAAGGAAAGTAGGGATGCACGATGCAACGAGCCAAAAGACATATTGCCATCAGTGCGCCCCGGATTATGGTGCTGGGATTTGCCGGTGTGATTTTGCTTGGCGCAATTTTGCTGATGCTCCCGGTTTCCTCTGCCAATGGAGAAAGGACATCTTTCTTAAATGCGTTGTTTACAGCCACCACCTCTGTGTGCGTCACAGGCCTTGTGGCGGTGGATACCGGCACATATTGGTCTGACTTCGGTCACGCAATTATTTTGCTTTTGATTCAAGTGGGTGGATTGGGCGTTGTAACGGTGGCGGCATCCTTTGCTATGGTATCCGGCAGAAAAATCGGTTTACTGCAACGCACCACTATGCAAGAAGCCGTGGCATCTCCGAAAATGAGCGGCGTGGTGCGCCTTACCGGATTTATTTTGAAAGCCACGTTTTTAACAGAGGTAATTGGCGCGGCGTTGATGGCACCGGTATTTATCCGGGATTTTGGCTGGGGCAGAGGCATTTGGACTGCGATTTTTACTTCCGTATCTGCTTTTTGTAATGCGGGCATTGATTTGATGGGCGGCTATTCCTCTATGACCGGATATGTAGAAAACCCGTTGATCAATATAACATTGATGCTTTTGATTGTTGTCGGCGGTTTGGGATTTTTGACTTGGGATGATATTCGCAGTCACGGTCTCCGGGTTACCCGCTACCGGACACAGAGCAAGGTGATTCTGGTTACAACTGCGGCGCTTATTTTGATGCCGGCCATAAGTTTTTTCTTTTTTGAATTTGGGGATATGCCCTTGGGTACGCGGGTTTTGGCGTCTCTTTTTCAGGCTGTTACCCCCAGAACCGCCGGATACAATACGGTGGATTTATCCCAAATGAGTCAAAATGCCCAGGCGGGAATCATAGGACTTATGCTTATTGGCGGCTCGCCTGGTTCAACAGCAGGTGGTATGAAAACGACAACCTTTGCGGTGCTGTTGGGGTGCGCCTATGCCGTATTTCGCAAGCGGGATAGCGTACAGTTTTTCGGAAGAAGAATCGGTCAGGAAGTTGTGGCAACGGCTGCAACCATTCTCCTTTTGTATGTGGGCGTTAGTTTGACCGGGGCAATGATTATCAGTTCTTTGGAAGGACTGCCCTTGCTTACTTGCTGGTTTGAAACGGTCTCTGCGGTAGCCACCGTAGGGCTTACTTTGGGAATTACCCCGGGATTGGGTGTGATTTCCAAGTGCATTTTAATTGCGCTGATGTTTTTAGGGCGCGTGGGGGGATTGACGCTGATTTTTGCGGTATTCTCCAAAACACGGAAGCAAATGGGGAAATTACCCATAGACAGGATTACAGTCGGTTGATGGGAGGATAAGAATGAAACAGATATTGCTGATTGGTCTGGGGCGGTTTGGCAGACACATTGCTGCAGAACTTTACGAGTTGGGACATCAGGTAATGGCAATTGACGATAAGGAAGAACGGTTAGATGAGGTGATGTCTTACGTCACCGGGGGACAAATCGGTGATAGTACCAATGCTGCATTTTTGGAATCGTTAGGGGTTCGCAATTATGATGTGTGCATTGTTACCATTGCTTCGGATTTTCAGGCTTCTTTGGAAACGGCCTACCTGCTGAAAGAACTGGGGGCGAAATACGTGGTTTCCCGGGCGCAGGATGATGTGCAGGAGAAATTCCTGATTCGAAACG
>JAZOXE010000178.1:0-1171 GCA_045659525.1 Faecousia sp.
GCTACGATCCGACTTGGAACTGCCAAAAATGGTGGGTGGAAAACACGCCGTCTACGTGGTGGTAACTGTTTTTGATCCGCGTGACAACGTGGGGTTGCCCCGCCATACACCCGCAGAGGAAAATCTTCTGTCCGGGATGGCGGCGTTTGGAGTGGGTGAGCGCGCCCAAATTACCGAAAACCCGTTGAGCGGCATGCTCACGAATGGCACAGGTGTTCATTACAATCACATCCGCACCTTCCGCACCGTCGATAATGCCATAACCGCATTGAGAAAGAAAACCTCGGATTTGCTCGGAATCTGCCTCGTTTTGTTGACAACCATAGGTTTCTACATAGGCAGTGGGAGTGGTATTTTGCGCCTGCCAAAATTGAGAAATTTTATCACAAAAGGCAAACTGCTTATTCAGTTCATCTTGAGAAACAACAGTGGTTTTGGTGTTCATATATAAACTCCTTGATGGGATACTAATTCAATATAATATACTACCATTTTTTTTGCTTTTTTGCAAGGGCAACCGCATAATTTTGCTAATTTGTAAACAAATGGGTGAGGCTGTTGCAATTTACCAAAATCCATGTTAAAATGCATACGTTATTTAACCTGTCAAGCAGGAGGAAAAGACTTTATGATTTGTAAATTTTGCTACGCAGAAATTGATGAAAACAGTCAGGTTTGCCCGGCTTGTGGCAAAGACCTGGCAGTAAAGCAGGCGGAAACATTTCCGGAAGAAACGGCACCGGAGATTCCTCAAAAGAAAAAAGGCTGGATAAAGGGTGCAATTATCGCCGCAGCGTCGGTGCTTTTGTTGGCGGCGGTTGGCGCGATTTTGTATTTTGCCGGCGTATTTGGTGGGAAAGAACCGGTTAATTACACGGTCACCGATGAAGAGGCGGTCATTTTATCCGGTGAAGTGGTTGCCCATTATGACGGACAGGAACTGACAAACGGTGAACTGCAGATTTACTATTGGACGCAAGTTTATGATTTTCTGAATTACAACGGAACCGGTTATTTTGACACCACTGTACCATTGAGTCAGCAACTAATGTCAGAAGAAGATAATATAACATGGCAGGAGTATTTTCTGGAAATGGCAATTGCCTCTTGGCAGCGTTATCAAATTCTAACCAAACTTTCTGAAACAGATGAAGGATATACCGTTCCTACG
>JAZOXE010000179.1:0-2210 GCA_045659525.1 Faecousia sp.
ACCGCCGTGTAATCAACCGGAATAACCGTCTGAAGAGACTGATTCAACTCCATGCTCCTGACATCATCATCCGCAACGAAAAGCGTATGCTGCAGGAAGCGGTTGACGCGCTGATTGACAATGGTCGTCGTGGCCGGGCAGTAACCGGTGCCAATAACCGGGCTCTGAAATCCCTTTCTGATATGCTCAAAGGCAAGCAGGGACGGTTCCGTCAGAACCTGCTGGGTAAGCGTGTTGACTATTCCGGCCGTTCCGTTATTGTTGTAGGACCGGAACTGAAACTGTACCAGTGCGGTGTGCCTAAGGAAATGGCTATCGAACTTTTCCGTCCTTTTGTTATGAAAAAACTGGTTGCTGACGGTGTTGTTATGAACATCAAGTCCGCAAAGAAAATGATTGACAAGGGCAAGGCAGAAGTTTGGGATGCGCTTGACGAGATTATTAAAGACCGTCCGGTTATGCTTAACCGTGCGCCTACGTTGCACCGTCTGGGTATTCAGGCATTTGAACCCATCTTGGTTGAAGGACGAGCCCTGAAATTGCACCCTCTTTGCTGTACAGCATTTAACGCTGACTTTGACGGTGACCAGATGGCTATTCACGTACCTCTGTCCGCAGAGGCACAGGCAGAAGCCAGAATGTTGATGCTCTCTGCAAACAACCTGCTCCGTCCCCAAGACGGTAAGCCTGTTACGGTTCCTACCCAGGATATGATTTTGGGCGCATATTACCTGACCTATACCCGTTTGGGTAAGGCTGAAAAGGGCGCTGAATTCGTATTTGTTACCGATGCCGGTGACACCGACCTGCCCGTAGGAGAAAAGGTGGATGCAGATTTGTTCCTTACGGCCAATAAGAAGGCGAAGGAAGCAGGTAAAAATCCTGCCCAGTTCCGCCCGGTTCTCAATTATTCCAGCGTAGAAGAAGCCCTTGCCGCCTATGCCGACGGTGATGTTGGCCTGCACGCGCCTATCTGTGTGCGCTATAGCAAGGAAATTGATGGACAAATTCAGAGCAAGACCATCAACGCAACAGTTGGCCGTCTGATTTATAATGAACCCATCCCACAGGACTTGGGCTTTGTAGATCGTTCCAATCCTGACTGTGCTTTTGGCTTGGAAGTTGACTTCCTGGTAGGCAAAAAGCAACTGGGTAAAATTATTGACAAGTGTATCCGTAAGCACGGCTTTACCGTTGCCACGGAAATGCTGGACAGAATTAAGTCTTTGGGCTACAAGTTCTCCACCAAGGGTGCCATCTCCGTTTCCATTGCGGATATGGTCGTTCCCGAAATCAAGCACACTTTGGTGCATGAAGCAGAGGATAAGGTGGTTGAGATTGAACAGTTCTACCGCAAGGGTTTGATTACCAACGATGAACGTTACCGTTTGGTCGTTCAGCAGTGGGAAAAGACCACCAACGACGTCACCAATGCCCTGCAAGGCAACTTGGATGAGTTCAACCCCATCTATATGATGGCTGATTCCGGTGCTCGTGGTAGTATGGCTCAGATTCGACAACTTGCCGGTATGCGTGGTTTGATGGCGGATACTGCCGGTCGTACCATTGAGATTCCCGTTAAGGCGAACTTCCGCGAAGGTTTGAGCGTTCTGGAATACTTTATTTCCAGTAGAGGTGCCCGAAAGGGTATGACCGATACGGCGCTGCGTACCGCTGACTCTGGTTACCTGACACGTCGTATGGTTGACGTTTCCCAAGAAGTTATTATCCGGGAACATGACTGTGGCACGAAAAACGGTATTTGGGTTGGCGCGGTTGTACAAAACGGTGATGTAATTGATACCTTCGGCAACCGGATTCGCGGCCGTTATCCTGTGGAAGACGTCCTGCATCCGGTAACCGGCGAATTGCTCCATTCCAAGGATGTAATGATGATGCCGGAAGATGCCCAGAAGTTTGAAGATGCCGGTATTGAAAAAATCTATATCCGCACCATTTTGGGCTGCCGCGCAAGAAGCGGCGTTTGCGCCCGTTGCTACGGTATGAACCTGGCTACTTCCAAGGAAGTAGATTTGGGTGAAGCAGTTGGTATCATTGCGGCACAGTCCATCGGTGAACCCGGTACTCAGCTTACCATGCGTACCTTCCACTCAGGTGGCGTTGCAGGTGATGATATTACCCAAGGTTTGCCCAGAGTTGAAGAACTGTTTGAATCTCGCCGTCCCAAGAAGATGGCGCAGATTTCCGAA
>JAZOXE010000180.1:0-5811 GCA_045659525.1 Faecousia sp.
TTTTCCGGAGCGAAAACGACATCTACGGAAAAATTCATTATCACTATGTGCCTTTTGTGAATTACCCCATATTGCGTAATCTTTCTGTGGGAATTTCCACCTTCTTCCATATTCTTCTTGCCAAACAAAGGAAAAAGGAGACAATGGTGGTATGCGACGCTCTGGCAATTGCGGCAAGTCTGGCCGCGTGGATGGCGGCAAAGTTGCGGGGAATGAAAACCGCTGCCATTGTTACCGATGTGCCCTGTCACCGTCCTTTTGACCGAAAACCGCCGCTCCATGAACGAGTAAATCTTTGGCTTATGCGCCGCTTTGACCGTTATCTTCTGCTGACAGAGCAGATGAATGAAATTGTAAATCCGAAAAACAATCCTTACATTGTTTTGGAGGGGCATGCGGACAGCGCAATGGCAGAAGTGCCCAACACGCTGGAAGAAAAAACAAGTCCCCGTATTATCTTGTATGCCGGCTCCTTGCGGCGAATTTACGGTATCGAAAATCTGGTGCAGGGTTATTTAATGGCAAAACCGGAAAACACCCAACTGCACATTTACGGTGACGGAGATTATGTGGGCAGACTCAAAGAAATCTGCGAGGAAAATCCCAATGTAAAATATATGGGCATAGCCCCCAACCACGTGGTGGTGGAGCAGGAACTGCGGGCGTCTCTTTTGGTAAATCCCCGTCCTACTAACGAGGATTACACAAAATACTCCTTCCCCTCTAAAAATATGGAGTATATGGCTTCCGGCACATCGGTTCTGACAACCAAACTTCCGGGTATGCCTTCGGAGTACTATCCTTATGTGTATTTGTTGGAGGAGGAAACACCGGAGGGTGTCTGCCAAATGCTGAAGGAAATTTTTGCACTTGCCCCTGAAGCACTGCATCAGAAGGGAATAGATGCAAAGAAGTTTATTTTAACAGAAAAAAGTCACACGGTTCAGGCGAAGCGTGTCATCAATACAATTCTTTGGATGTGAAACCTATGTACGATTCTTACCCCTTACAAAACCATAGGCGTAAGTTTAGTTTTCAACTGACGCTGTTTGATATCTTTGCGGGTTTGTATATTGCCCACAAACTGATTCCTACAGTGGGATACTATATGCCGTCAATTGTGTATTTGGGCATTTTCTGCTTTTTGTTAATATACGCCGTTAAAAACACAGTCATGCAGCGACACACCTGGCAGTTGCTTCCCCTTTTGAGCATACCGCTTTTAACCTGTATCCGATATGTAGTCAAAGGTAATATCGGCGGCGTACCTCTTTATGTATACAGCGAAGCGCAAACGTTAATGTTCGGTATAATCGCATTTTACATTTTAGAAAGCCGAGAACAGGAATCCCCCAAAAAGTGGCTGAATTTCATTATTGCCTGCTATGTTTTTACGGCAATTACAACAATCGTCGGCTGTACCCGGTTTCCGCTGGCGGCCCGGTATCTGGCATCTGTTTCCAGTACAACCGATGGCTTGTATATTCTTTATACCAAGAACAACATCGGTGGCTTCACATTTATTTATGAAATGACGCTTTTGACACCCCTGATTTGCTATCTGCTCAAAGAGAAAAAAGTCAACCGCCTTTTAGGTATTGGGATTTTGACGTTATTTGGCGCAACTATCATAGTATCGGAATATACAACCCCGCTGCTCTTGTTTGCAATTACGCTCATTTTGATGCTTATGGGAAGAATGACCAGAAAAAAATTGGCTGTAATCTTTTTGATAGTGCTGGCGCTCCTCATATTTGGCACCCAGTGGATTGCGAATATTTTTGAAAAATTAGCCGAAATGGTGGGAAGTGAATCGGTTTCTGCCCGGTTTGAATATTTGGCGCAGACAATTTCCGGCGAAACGGTATCGGACACTATGGAATCCGGTGACCGATTCAGCCTATATGAGGAGTCTTGGAATGCGTTTGTAGATAGTCTTGGTCTGGGTGGATGGGGCAGACTGCCCATTGGCGGACATAACTTCGTCCTGGATACCGCAGGCAATTACGGCATTTTGGGAATTGCAGGCCTTGTGATTATGTACCGCTATATTTACCGCACATATTTACAGCCCTACCGCAAACAGAGACTTTTCGGATATACCTACTATATGATGGCTGCAAGTTTGGTTTTAGCGTGTATAAACCCCAAACCATTTTTGTTTACGCTCATTGCCATAATACCGCTGTTCTCTGAAGTATATCAAGCAGAGGAGATAGGAGAGAAAAATGAAATCACTGTGGATCGTCAATAAAGTTTGCGGCGCATTGCACCAAAAACGGTTCGGCAAAAAAGCCACCGGCGGACTCTGGTTGGAGGCCACATTGGAAGGCTTGTCCGCTTTCCCGGATGACCGGGTGGTAGTGGTTAATGTGGAAAAGAAACCGGTGCTGCCTTATTATCAGGAGGGGCAAGTGACGTTTTATACGGTCACCGGCGAACCCAATGAAAAATACGATTGGCAATGCGCCTGCGCGAAAAGACAGTGGCAGGAAATCATAGAAAAAGAAAAGCCGGATGTATTGGTGCTTTGGGGAACAGAGTTTCCTTACGGCTTGGCAGCAAAAGCCGTAGCCCGTGAACTTCCCACCGTGATTTTCATTCAGGGAATTTTAGATAGCATTGGAAAGTATTACACGGCGTCTTTAACCAAGGAAGAACTCCACACAGCCCGGACACTGCGGGATGTGCTGATGGGAGACGGCATCTTAAAAAGTCAGAAAAAATTCCAAAAACGCGCGATTTTAGAGAAAGAACTCCTTAACATATCCAAAAATGTTATATTGGAAAACCGATGGTCCGAAGCATACTTAAAAAAGATTTGCCCGGATGTGGCGTGCTACCGGATGCCTATTGGTATATCGGAAAGTTTCCAAAATGCCTATTGGAGCAAAGAAACCATGACGCCTCATACCATTATGTGTTCTGCGGCAAATTATCCCTTAAAAGGATTGCATATGCTGCTTAAGGCGCTCAAACTGGTAAAAGACCGGTATCCGGATGTCCATCTGTATATTCCCGGAACGGTGTTAAGAAGACCTGATAGCCTTACGGGCAAGTTAAAGCAAAGCGGCTATGACAAACTGATTTTACGTATGCTGCAAGAATTGGATCTGGAAGAAAATGTAACCTATACAGGCCGATTAACTTCCGATGAAATGGCGCAAAAGATGGCAAATGTAAACTGTTTTGCTATGGTTTCCGCCATTGAGAACCACTCCAGCACTTTGAAAGAGGCTATGGCCGTTGGCGTACCTTGCGTTGCCTCCTATGTGGGGGGTGTGCCGGAATATGCGGTAGACGGTAAAAACTGTTTCTTATATCGCTATGAAGACTATGAAGTCCTGGCGCTTAAAATTATGGAACTGTTTGAAAATCCCTCGGTTCTTACACATAAGGGCAATAAGGAAGAAACAGCCGGGGATTACACAGTATTCAAATCTATTTTGGAGCAGGTTATACTTAAGGACAAGTAATTGAGTAAGGAAGAAGAATATGAAAATTGTTATTATCAATCACACATTCCAGGAAGAACGGTTCTATAAACGTTGGAAACTGCTGGCCCAGGCCCATCCGGATTTGGATGTTACACTTTTGGCACCGGAAAGTTATGAGTGGGGAAAAAATGCCTCCTTGTCTTACGGTAAGTCTTATGTGCAAGAGGGAAACGCCGTAGAAGACGGGAATTTTCATATTCATTTAATTGATATGCAACGTCACCGCTATCGCGGTTGGACGTCTAAAAAATTAGAGCACGAATTAAAAGCCATTCAGCCGGATTTTGTGTACCACATTGGTGAGCATACTCAGGAATCTCTGATCCAGGTGATTCGCCTTCGCAATCGGTATATTCCGAAAATGAAAGTGTTGGCCTTTAGTATGCGGGGACACCAGCACGCCTTAAAACTGGATGTGGCTGGAAAAAATCTGATTGGCAGGATGAAAGCGCTGATTCTCTATTTGCGTAAAAAGAGAAAAATTGCTTTAGTAAACCGCTATTGTGATGCGATTTTCTGCCATTATCCCGACGGAATGGATGAGTTTGTCCGTGAGGGCTTTGAAAAGCCCATTTATATGCAAACCCAAGTGGGTGTGGATAAGGACGTATTTTACCCGGATGCCCAGTCCCGAAAAGCGGTTCGGGAGAAATACCGGATTGATGACAGTACCTATGTATTTGGCTCGGCCTCCCGTTTCCATTTTAGCAAAGGCCTTTCTGTGATTTTAGACGCGTTGCCCGCAGAAGGCAACTGGAAGTACATAATGATGGGCTGGGGCAGTGACGCCGAGGTGGCGGTGCTGAAAGAGAAAATTCAGGAGCTGGGACTTGAGGACAAAGTGATTCTCACCGGCTATATCAATAACTGGAAAGATATGGCAGAGCATTGGAATGCGCTGGATTGCGCTGTGCACGTTCCTCTGACCACGCCGCAGTGGGAAGAGACATTTTCTTTGGCATTGGTGCAGGCTATGGCAACCGCACTGCCGGTAATCGGCAGTTCTTCCGGTTCTGTACCCTACCAAATTGGCCCCGATGGAGTGATTGTTCCGGAAAACGACAGTGTGGCATTAAATGAAAAAATGCGTTATTTTATGGAAAATCCCCAGGCAGGCCGGTGTGTCGGTGAAAAAATGCTAAGTCGCGCTGTGAACAGTTTTGAAATTCGCCATCTAAACGAACTGTTTTATGTAACATTAAAAGACATTGCGGAAGGCATTTACGACAAAGAAAAAGTGGATATGGCAACATATTTGGAGAATTGATATGAAAAAGATTAAACTATCTCCTTATGTAGAAAAAGTATTTGAAACTGACGGGAGCGTTTGCCAGTGGGGTGGATACTATAACTATGATTTCCTCAGTGCTGACGGGACCAAGTTGCTGTCCAACCGTTGCAGTTTTGACGGTAGAGCCATTCAACCCGGCGACACAGTAGAAGTGGGGTACTATGACATTCCCTCCGGTCAGTGGCACGGATTGGATATTTCTGATTCTTTCAACTGGCCTCAGGCAACCATGCTTCAGTGGGTGCCCGGAACAGACAACAAAGAGGTAATCTTTAATCTGGCAAAGAACGGTCACTTGATTTCGCGAATCATTAACATTGAAACGGGCGAAAAGCGTGATCTGTGCTACCCTGTGTACGGTATGACTCCCGATGGCAAACAATCCATTACCTTGAATTTGGAACGCAGTTACTGGACACCGGCATATCACTACCAGTCAGTGGTCAACGAAGACTGCAATGTGGATATTCTGCAAGGGGATGGTATTTTTGCGCTGGATTTGGCTTCTGATTCCATAAAGACAATTGTTTCTTTGGGGGATGTGCTGAAACTGAAGCCGGAGGAGAATTTCTCCCGGGGAAAACACTGGTTGGAACATATTATGGTCAGTCCCTCCGGTAAGCGGTTTGTATTCCTGCACCGATATATGTACGGTGGAAAGGGCAGACGCACCCGTATGCTGATTGCGGATATTGACGGCAGCAATCTGCAGGTGATTGACGGTTGGCAGAAATACGCCTGGTCGCATTTCGGTTGGAAAGGCGACGATGCTTTTGTTATGTATGCCCGGGAGCAAAAGCAACTGGCAAAGTCCTATAATACAAATTCTCCGGCGAAAGTAAGCGGTAAGAAATCACTGAAAATCCGCGTGATCGGTATGCTGCGGGGCGTTTACAGAAAAACAGTATCCAAATTGATTCCTTCCAATTTCAAAAGCAAGATGCTCAATAAAATGGGGTATCAACTATACGAGCGGGAAGCGGAGGGGCAGTTCGTTCTGAAAAAGACCTACTCAACGGGATT
>JAZOXE010000181.1:0-3524 GCA_045659525.1 Faecousia sp.
TGGCGGAGATGAAGAGATTCGAACTCTTGCACGTCTTGCGACGCCTACCGGATTTCGAATCCGGACCCTTCAACCGCTTGGGTACATCTCCCTATGACCGGGTTATTATAGCAGTTCCCCGGGTAAAAATCAAGGGGTTTCCCCAGCGGCAAGCGCAATCAGTTTTTCTGTTTTGGCTAACACTTTTTCGTAATTTTCCCGTCTATGCGGGAAAAGGCATTGGGAGCAATCTTTCACACCGGAATCCGTATATGTAAAATTCCCGCCACATTCTTTCCCCAACGCATATAGGGGGCAATAACAGAATAAGCAATTAAAGTTCTCTTTGTTCTCTGTCTTGTGGCAGGGAAAATATTGACAAGCGGTATTTTGAAAAAATGAATGGTCTGCCATATTCGGTCTCCTTACTTGTTGCAATTCTATTTTGGGATTGTTATAATGTCAAAGAGGGGGTGTCCTATGAAAGTTTTGATTGATGCAGATGCCTGCCCGGTGGTTTCTTTGGCGATTTCTGTGTGCAATGCTTACAAAATCCCCTGCATTCTTCTGTGTGACACCGCCCACGAAATAAAGCGGGAGGGCGCCCAAACCTATGTCATAGACAAAGGTTCGGACAGTGTGGATTTTGCGCTTGTAAACCGGGTTTGTGCCGGTGACATTGTCGTTACCCAGGACTACGGTCTTGCGGCGATGTGTCTTCCCAAAGCCGGCGCCGTTTTACATCAGGACGGCTGGCAATATACCTCGGAAAATATAGAGGCCCTACTGTTTCAGCGCCACGCGGCCAAAAAAGCCAGAATGGCAGGCAAGCGTTGGAAAGGCCCATCAAAAAGAGAACCGACGCAAGACAAAGCATTCGAAGCGGCGTTGGAAAAACAAATTCAGCAATCCCTCCAGGGGTAACTATCCGGCGGTTCTTTTGTAAATTCCATCTTCTCGCCGGTAACCGGGTGGCAAAAACACAACCGGTAAGACCAAAGGGCGATTTCACATTCATCATTTAGAAGACTGTATTTCCGGTCTCCGCAAAGGGGCAGATTCCGCCCGGAAAATTGCACCCGGATTTGATGGGTGCGCCCGGTTTCCAATGCAATTTGTACCCGACTGAAATCTCGGTTTTGGGAAATCACCCGGTAATGTAAGATTGCTTCCTGCACTCCTTTTGCCGGTTGAGAAACGATATAAGTTTTTCGCTCTTTTTTATCCCGGATAAGCAAATCCCGGAACGTACCGGCAGATGCTTCCGGATGGCCGTGCACCACAGCCAAATATTCTTTTTCAAACACCTGCTCCCGGATTTGCCGGGACAGTTCCGAGGCGGCAGAGGCGTTGCGCGCCAAAACCATAAGTCCGGATACCACTGCGTCCAGCCGATGCACTGTACGCACATCTGCAGAAGCATCGCCCAGTGCCTGCCGTACCAAATCCGGCATACCGCCGGGCTCGTCGGTGGATAGAACCCGGGGCGGTTTTATGCAGACAACAATATCTTTATCCTGATAAATGAACTCCATAACCCACCTCACACAAATCTTACTTATATGGTAACAAACTTACCTACGCTTTGCAAGGAAAAGAGGGAAAAAATGAAAATTGTTATTCTTGACGGTCGCGCCGTAAACCCAGGCGACTTAAGTTGGGATTGTCTGAAACCCTTTGGTGAAGTTACGGTCTATGACCGTACCGAAGACAAACAAGTACTTTCCCGCATCGCCGACGCCGATATCATTCTTACCAACAAAACCCCTATTACCGCCCAACGTATGGACGCCTGCCCCAATCTAAAACTGATTTGCGCTTTGGCTACCGGCTATAACGTGATTGACTGTGACGGAGCGCGGGTCCGGGGAATTCCGGTGTGTAATGTGCCGGACTACGGCACCCAAGCCGTAGCCCAGTTTACCTTTTCCCTGCTTTTGGAAATTTGCAATGCCGTAGGTCACCATAACCAAGCCGTTCACGATGGAAAATGGTCCTCCTGCCCGGATTTCTGTTTTTGGGATACACCCCAAACAGAACTTGCGGGAAAGACCATAGGAATTATCGGTTTTGGCAGAATCGGCAGAGCCGTAGGCGCAATTGCCAAAGCATTTGGTATGAAAGTAATTGCCTACAATCGCAGTCGGTGTCCCCAAGGGGAGGCCATTGGCGAATATGTGCCGTTGCAAACCCTCTTGGCGCAAGCCGACGTTGTCAGCCTCCATTGCCCCTTAACGGAAGAAACCCGCAACATTATCAACCGGAACGCTTTAAGCCAAATGAAAGCCGGTTGCATCTTGCTGAACACCGCGAGAGGCCCGCTTTTGGATGAGCAGGCCGTTGCCGACGCCTTAATTTCCGGAAAACTTCGGGGCGCGGCGGTGGACGTGGTTTCTGCAGAGCCGATTTCGGAATCCAATCCTCTGCTGCAGGCTCCCAACTGTATTATCACCCCTCACATGGCTTGGGCGCCCGTTGAAAGCCGCCAACGGATTTTGGACTGCACCGTCCGCACCATTGCAGGCTTTTTGGCAGGAAAGCCGGAAAATGTGGTAAATTAAGAGGAAACTTATGAATATAGAATTAAGAAAAGACTGCGATTATATTGTAAATAAAACCATTTCGGCTGTTTTGCCGGACGAAGCGGTACGCCGGGCATTAAATACCCAAACCTTTTCCGGGCGGGTATGGCTGGTGGCTACCGGAAAAGCCGCCTGGCAGATGGCAAATGCCGCCTGGGCGTGTTTGGGTGAAACCATAACCCAAGGGGTCGTCGTCACCAAGTATGACCACGTAAAAGGGGAAATTCCCCACATCCAATGCTATGAGGGAGGGCACCCGGTTCCGGACGAAAATGGCTTTTCCGGCACCCAGGCAGCGCTGGATTTGGTAAAAGACTTGCAGGAAACGGATACCGTTTTGTTTTTGCTCTCCGGCGGCGGCAGCGCACTTTTTGAAAAGCCCTTGATTCCCGCGGGGCAACTGCAGGACATCACCCGGCAACTTCTGTCCTGCGGCGCGGATATTCGGGAAATCAACACCATCCGCAAACGTCTGTCCGCAGTAAAAGGCGGTCGGTTTGCCCAATTATGCGCCCCGGCAAAAGTGTTTTCCATCGTGCTTTCCGATATCATAGGAGATCCACTGGATATGATTTCCTCCGGACCCGCTTACCCTGACAGCAGTACCTGCCGGGATGCGCTTCATATTGTGAAGAAATATAACCTGCAGTTATCCGAAGAAGCCCTGAATCTTTTACAGCAGGAAACCCCAAAAGAACTTTCCAATGTCACCACTTGTATCACCGGTTCCGTATCAGAATTGTGCCGCGCTGCGGCAACTGCCTGCCGGGATTTAGGGTATACCCCCACAATTCTTACAGACAGACTGTGTTGTCAGGCAAAAGAAGCCGGCAGTTTCCTATCCTCCGTTGCCCAAACCCACTGTGAAAAAGGTGAGAAATTAGCGCTGATTGCCGGTGGAGAAACGGTTGTACAGTTGACCGGCAACGGACTGGGTGGCAGAAATCAGGAACTGGCGCTGGC
>JAZOXE010000182.1:0-12929 GCA_045659525.1 Faecousia sp.
CGCATAAACACTGGGGTTTTCACTGTTTTTTGTCCAAAAATTTTTCGTGAAAATCGGCTATTTTCGACTTAAAATGCGAAGGGAGGGCCGTTTTTCACTGCTCTGGGCAGCTAAAACTAAATATTCAAACTGTCACAAAGCCGGATGAGTTTTACACCTCGTCCGGCTGTCGTTTTATGATACCAAAGAAAGCTCTAAAAACATGCGGGAATTTGCGCTTGTTGACATTTCAACAAGTTTGTGCTATACTTATAACTTGTTGAGAGTTCAACAAGTATTATGGAGGTAGTCTTATGCAAGAGAGATTTGAAACTTTTACAGTGCTAATTAACAGAATCAGTCGTAACATTCGAAAGATTAAAAATCAGGAGATGGCAGAATATAATCTAAGAAGTGCTCACGTTTCTTGTCTGTATTATCTTTATACGAATAAGGGTGCAACAGCTACCGATCTTTGTGAGCGTTGCGAGGAAGATAAGGCGACCATTTCCCGTGCAGTTGATTATCTTGAAAGCAATGGATTCCTTACCTGTGAATCCAAGAATGCAAAGAGATATAAAAGTCCGCTGATTCTAACTGAGAAAGGAAACGAAGCAGGAAAGAAGATTGCCGATAAGATCAGCGGTGTTCTTGATGCTATCAGCGATGGTCTTACCGATGAGGAAAGAGTCGAATTTTATCGCAGCCTTTCCATTATCAGCGAGAGTTTAGAAGCCGTATCCAAGAATAGCAGTAAATAAGGAGAAAAAAGATTATGAAAACAAGAATTATTGTGGATTCCACAGCAGATTTAATGCCTGAATTGAAAAAACGTGTGCATGTTGTTCCGCTTACCGTTCACTTCGGTCAGGAAGAATACATTGATGGTGTCACCATCGATCACAAGACTTTTTATGAAAAACTTGTAGAAAGCGATGTGCTTCCTACTACCAGCCAAGCAACACCGGACGCTTTTATGAAAGAGTTTGAAAAAGCAAAAGAGGCGGGCGAAGCCGCGGTTGTTATTACTCTTGCTTCAAAGTTTTCCGGTACATACCAAAGTGCTACCATTGCAGCAGCCGAATATGAGAATATTTATGTTGTAGATAGTGCCAGTGCGGCTATGGGCAGCGGCATTTTGATAGAATTGGCGTTCAGATTGCTTGACGAAGGAAAGAGCGCAAAAGAAATCGCAAAGGCACTGGAAGAAGAAAAGAAAAAGATTGTTATTGTTGCCTTAGTAGACACCCTTGAATATCTAAAAAAAGGTGGTCGCATTTCAAAGGCTGTCGCTTTTGCCGGCGGTGTGCTTAACATTAAACCTGTAATTTCTGTCGTAGACGGCGAGATCAATATGCTCGGTAAGGCTCGTGGATCTAAGATGGGCAATAACCTGCTTGTTCAGGAAATTGACAAAGCTGGTGGCATTGATTTCAGCAAACCTGTATTGCTCGGTTACAGCGGTATCTCCGATGCTTTGCTTAAGAAATATATTGAAGATAGCCGACATATCTGGGAAGGCAATCTCGATGAAGTGCGTTATACAACCGTGGGTAGCGTTATAGGCACACACGCAGGACCCGGGGCTGTGGTTGTTGCATTCTTCAAGAAGTAAGTATATAGGAGTTGCTGTACAATGGAAAATAATAAGAAACAATTGTGGCAAGCAGTAAAATTCACGCTGTTTTCAATTTCTGCAGGCGTTATTCAAATCGCCTCTTTTGCACTGCTTGAAATATTTATTAAAGATTATTGGATTCCATATTTGATTTCTCTCGTGCTTTCAATTCTTTGGAATTTCACACTTAATCGTCGATATACTTTTAAGTCGGCAGCAAACGTGCCTGTTGCAATGGCAAAGGTGTTTGGGTTTTATCTCGTATTTACACCGCTTTCCACATATCTTGGAAATGCGGCGGAAGGTCTTGGTGCAAATGATTTTATAATTTTAATCGTTACAATGCTTGCAAACTTCGTATTAGAATTTCTCTTCTGCAAGTTTGTTGTGTATCGAGGTAAGGAAGATACGCTGAAAAAGTAATTTCCAATCGGCTTTTTACCGATGTTGTTTATACCGAATGTTTGTGCTTTCTCTATAGCGCTCCCCGTTGCAGTAGTTAATTTATTTTTGAATATACTGCCGACAATAATTTTACGGTATAACACGCCGAAATTGAAAATGATGTTAGAGAGAATGAAAAAAAGATAAAATGTTTTTGAATAGGAGAAAAGAAATGAGAAAAATTAAAATTGTGTCGGATTCATCTTCCGATTTGTTAACGCTTGACAACGTAGAGTATGCAAGCTCACCCATGAAAATCATCACTGCTAAAAGAGAATTTGTTGACGATGAAAATCTGAATGTTGACGAAATGGCAGATTTCTTTAACGAGTATAAAGAAAGATCGCAAACGTCTTGCCCGAATCCTGCAGATTGGTTAGATGCTTTTGGAGATGCTGATGATATTATCTGCGTTACAATAACAAGCGCACTTTCGGGCAGTTATAACTCAGCATGCACGGCAAAAGAACTATACGAAGCTGAAAACGAAGGAAAGCGAGTTTTCGTTCTCGATACACTTTCTGCAGGACCCGAAATTACTTTGGTAGTAAGAAAATTGGAAGAACTTGTGAAATCCGGTATGGCATATGAAGGAGTTTGCGAGAAAATTCAAGAATACACTAAGCGAACAGGGCTTGTGTTTATGCTTAAATCCCTGAAGAATTTTGCTGCCAATGGCAGAGTATCGCCACTTGTGGCAAAACTCGTTGGATTCGCAGGTATTTGCATAGTGGGCAAGGCAAGCGATGAAGGAACCTTGGAACCTACACACAAATGCCGTGGCGAGAATCGTTCGCTTGAAACCCTAATAAATGATCTTAAGGAACTCGGATTAAAAAACGGCAAGGTAAGCATCGGGCATTGTCAAAACGAAGGTGCGGCAACCAAACTTAAGCAAATGATCGAATCGACGTTTGAAAAAGTTCAGGTAGAAACACATAAACTCAGAGGCCTATGCAGCTTCTATGCAGAAAAAGGCGGTTTGTTAGTAGGTTTTGAAAAACATTGATAAAGATTTATAATACTAGGGCGATGACAAAATCCGTCATCGCCTTTTTATATTCAATTTGAAATTTTAAAAACAATTGGAAATTCTACTCATAATTTCTACAAAAAGTGTGATAATAACAAAGAGCAAAAAAGTTACAACTCGTCCTAAGTCCTCTGGGGTGTTTTTCGGCCTCCTGTCGAGTATACACAAACGCATTTTAGGGCGCTTTTTGACCATTTGGGGGCTGAGACGAGGAAAAATTCAGTACAAGCAAAAATTCCGAAAGCCCGCATAAATACAGGGCTTTTGGCACATTTTAGAGTAGAGAAAAGGAGTAAATATATGAAAGCAACAGGAATAGTTCGTAGAATAGATGATTTGGGAAGAGTCGTTATACCCAAAGAAATAAGAAGAACAATGAGGATAAGAGAGGGAGACCCATTGGAGATTTACACCGAGAAAGACGGCGGGGTGATATTCCGTAAATATTCTCCCATTGGAGATTTACAGGAATTTGCGGTGCAGATGTGCGAAGCCATTGGCAATAACACCGGCCATGTGGCAGCAGTAAGCGACCGGGACAGCATTATTGCGCTTTACGGTGTTCCCAAGCGGGAGTTAGTAGACAAGCCAAATTCCCAGGAACTGGAAAAGATTATGCAGCAACGGAAAAGTTACCGCTATCAGTCCGGAAATCCCCGCCTGCGGGTGACCGAGGGAACGGATAAGTACCATTTAGGCGTGGCAGCACCAATTATCAGTCAGGGGGATTTGTTTGGTGCGGTGTTACTGCTTATGGGAGAAGAAGACAAAACGGTAACAGAAGCCGATCAAAAATTGGCGCAAACCGTAGCCGGATTTTTGGGAAAACAAATGGAAAACTGATTGCAAAAAGGGAAAAAACCGGGAAAATTCCCGGTTTTTATTTCGTTTTTTCGGAAATTGTATTAGGAAATTCCTGGGAAAGGGTTGACAGAATGTAACTAAGGTGCTATAATCTGTAACCAGATTGTAATATTTAAGTTACAATTTTGCAATCTCGAAAGGAATTTTTAATATGGAATTTATCCGAAGAGGGTTGATTCGGGCGCTGGCGCTGATGTTGGGCCTAATGTGCACGGTAACATTATTGCTGCCGGCTTTGGCAGCAGAATCTGCAATGCCCAGCCAGGAAGAGACTTATGCCGTACCGGTACGCAACAGTTCTTATGCCGGTTCTGCAGTGATTGGACAAATGGAAAACGGAACGGTTCTGTCAATCCAGGGACAGACCGGTGATTTTTACAAGGTGGATTGCTATGGCCGCATGGGCTATTTGGCAAAGAAATACGTTTCTGTAAATCGGAACGGAGAATATTATGTAAACTGCGACAGAGACACCGAAGGCGCAACACCGGTGGTACGGATGGCGCTGACGGATGTACTTTCCCTGCGCCGCCAAATTTTAGACTGGGCAAAGGCGCAATTGGGCACACCTTACGTTTACGGTGGCGCTACCCCCCGAGGGTTTGATTGTTCCGGGTATGTGTATTATATCTACGGCAAACAGGGATACGACTTAAATCGCTGCGCTGATACCCAAATGCAAGACGGCACAGTGGTAACCAAAGATGGACTGCAAGTAGGCGACTTGGTGTTTTTCCGGGATCCTTGGAGTCCGTGGCTGGCATCCCACGTAGGTATTTACGTAGGTGGCGGAAAGATGCTACATGCCGGTTCAAATGGCATTGGCTATGCATCGTTGGATGACGAATATTATGCCAGCCGATATGTAGGTGCCCGTCGGATTATTCACGCAGATGCGGCGGAAATTCAGCAACTGCCTACAGCAGTAAAAAAAGCCAATATGCAAATTCGCAGTTTAGGTCTGCGCAGCGTCAACTGAAAATAGAGTGTCGCGCTTCCCCAAATTTGGGGAGGTGCGACATTTTTATGCAGCGAACGATGTCAGCATCTTGCATTTTCGTGGCAGGTGGACTATAATGGGAAAAGTTTAAAATTGAGGAAATAAGGAACGGTATCTATGGAATCAGAAAGAAATAAACCCGATTTGCAGAGGAATAAAATGCGAACAAAGCCCGTAGGACGGCTTTTATTTACTATGGCGCTGCCTCTGGCAGTATCGATGCTGGTGCAGGCGCTTTATAATGTGGGGGACACGTTCTACGTATCCCGCATTTCTCAAAGCGCAGTGACTGCGTTGTCTTTGGCGTTCCCGGTACAGAACCTACTGATTGGCTTTGCCACCGGTGTGGGCGTGGGTATGAATGCCCTTTTGAGTAAATCTTTGGGGCAGGGAAACCGCGACCGGGCCAACCGGGCGGCAGGCAACGGCATTGTGCTCAGCATACTGGCTTGCGTGTTGTTTATGCTTTTTGGTTTGTTTGCTGCAAAGCCCTACTTTGCAATGCAGTCTGATGTGGCGCAGACTGTGGAAGGCGGCGCGAAATACACCGCGATATGTTGCATCTTCTCTTTGGGCGTTTTTGTGGAGATTTTAGGGGAGCGGCTTTTGCAAGCCTCCGGACGGACCGTTTATACCCTCTTTACCCAAGGCATTGGCGCTGTGCTTAATATTATATTGGATCCGCTGTTTATCTTTGGATATGCGCCTTTGGGAATCCCGGCAATGGGAATTGCCGGTGCGGCGGTGGCCACAGTTGCGGGTCAGTGGGTTGCGGCCGTTATGGCGATTGTTTTCAATCTCACAAGCAATCCCGATGTGCAGTTTGGCCTACAATATCTGCGGCTGGAAAAGTGCATTGTGAAAAAGATTCTCACGGTGGGTATTCCGTCTATCATTATGATGGCGATCGGATCGGTGATGAATTTCTGTATGAATCAGATTTTTCTCAGTTTCCGAAACTTGGGGGAGACTGCAGCGGCTGTATTTGGCATCTATTTCAAACTGCAAAGTTTCTTCTTTATGCCCACCTTCGGCATCAACAACGCCTCCATTTCCGTTTTGGCATACAATTACGGAGCCCGGCAACCGAAACGTATTATCAAAACGCTGAAGTTCGCGGTAGGTTACTGTTTGGTCATTATGCTTTTGGGCGTGGCAGTGTTTCAGATATTCCCCCAAGACCTTATGGGCATTTTTAATTCCTCCGATGGGGAGAACTCGCGAGAATTTATGCAGATTGGTATCAGCGCTCTGCGGATAGTAAGTTGGCACTTCCCACTGGTAGCAGTGGGCGTGGGGCTCGGCGGCAGTTTCCAAGCGTTGGGTGTGGGGATTTACTCCACCATTACTTCTTTGTGCCGGCAACTGATAGTGTTGGTTCCGGCGGCATGGCTGTTAAGTTTGACGGGTAATGTGTCAGCGGTTTGGTGGTCATTCCCCATTGCGGAAGTGGTCAGTGCCGCGGTTTCCGTTATTTGTTTTATAAGGATATATCGCAAAAAAATAAAACCCATGCTTTAAGATTAATCCCTTCTCAATCGAGAGGGGATTTTTTCGTATGCGTTGTAGTGTGAAACAAAATTTAACACAAGATACGGATACCTACCAAAAAATGAGGTTGTTTTTCTCTTAAAAACCTCTCTCGTCAGCCGTTGAGAAGAGGGAAAACCTGTGATATAATGGCGACAAATAATGAAATTTGCAAGGAGGGCGGCTATGAATAGTAAAGACCTGACCATTCAGGAAAGCCACATACATAAACTCTTAGCCGCCGGAAGCGGAGATGCGGCACTGCTTTATTGCTATTTGCATAGCGGCAACGCAGAAGAAAATGCGCAAAAGGATTTGCGGATGTGCCAATCCCGGTTATCCTGCGCTGCGGCAACTTTGCGGCAGTTGGGATTGCTGCCGGAAAAACCGACGGTGATTTTGTCCGGGGAGCGCCCTCAGTATTCCGAGACGGATATAATTTCTGCTATGAATACGGACAACTCTTTCCGTTCTCTTTATGGAGAAGTTCAGCGGGTGCTGGGCAGAAGCCTGAATACGGAAGAACTGAAAATTTTGTTGGGATTTGTCCGGTATTTGGGATTGCCGGGAGAAGTCATTTCTGTTTTGGTGTGCTACTGTAAAGACAGAGCGCGGCAAAAGGGAAGTCAGCGCAATCCCTCTTTGCGAAGTATTGAAAAAGAGGCTTATGCGTGGGCAGAACAGGGAATCGACACCATGGAAGAGGCGGCGGCTTATATCCAAAATCAGAACGCCCGCCGTTCCCGGTTGGGACAACTGATGAAACTGTTGCAAATCCGGGGGCGCAACCTGACCGCGGGAGAGGAAAAGTATGCCCAGCAGTGGTTGGATATGGGTATGGAAGATGAAGTAATCGCCATGGCCTATGAAAAGACCTGCCTGAATACCGGTGGGTTAAACTGGGCTTATATGAATAAGATTTTACAGCGTTGGCAAGAAACAGGCCTGCGTACTGCCAAGCAGGTGCGCACCGGCGACAGAGGGGCTGTTCCCAAGGGCGCATCCGGGAAACTGGGTTCGGCAGAGTTGGAGGCTATTCAAAATGTACTGAAGGAGGGGGTAACCAGTGGCGTATAGTGCAGAAGTTGTGCGGAAAGCACGACAGGTATTGGAAACGGCAAAAGCAGAACGAACATCGGTATACCGGGCGCATCTGCAAAGCGCATACCAGAAAGTTCCCCGCTTACAGGAATTGGATATTGCCCTGCGCAAGAGTATGGCGGTTGCGGCGCAAGCGGCTTTCTCCCAAGGGAAAAATGCCGGTGAGATTATGGAGCAGGCCAAAAATGCCAATTTATCTTTGCAAAAAGAACGTCAGCAGTTAATTGCGGAAAACTTTCCACAAGGATTCTTGGAAGAAGGCCCGATTTGCCCCCATTGTGGCGGCGAGGGATATATCGGCACCGCAATGTGCGACTGCCTGCGGGAACTTTGCGCACTGGAACAGAAAAAGGAACTGGCGTTACTGGCTACCGGCGATGAGCGTTTTGCCAATTTTCGGCTGGACTATTATTCTGACCGGGTAGACAGCAATTACGGCGCAAGTCCCCGGGCCATTATGAGCAGTAATTTTGCCCTTTGCCAGAAATATGCTAAAAATTTCTCTGCAGGTAGCGGAAATTTGCTGTTTATTGGCGGTACCGGACTGGGAAAGACTTTTCTTTCTGCCTGTATTGCGGCAGAGGTTGCGGAAAAAGGGTATTCCGTTGCCTATGAAACCGCTTCCCATCTGTTTTCCAAATTAGAGAAAAATCGCTTTAATCCGGATGAAAACAGTCAGGAGGAAGTAGAACGTTTGGAAAAATGCGACCTGCTGATTTTAGATGATTTGGGTACGGAACTGCCGGGGCAGTTTGTTACAGCGGCGCTGTATGCGCTGGTGAATGACCGGCTGTTGGCAGGAAAACCCATGGTAATTTCCACTAACCTGAATGTATCAGAGATTGCCCAGCGGTACTCTCCCCAGATTGCCTCCCGTCTGCAGGGATGCTTTACCCGGCTGACCTTTGTGGGAGAAGATATCCGGGTGCAGAAAAACAGAGGTCATTGATATGAAAACCGGAATCCTATGGGATTTAGACGGCACATTGCTAAATACGTTGGATGATTTATATGACAGTGTAAATCATACCCTTGCCGCCTTTGGATATCCCCTGCGCACCAAAGAGGAAGTGCGGCGCTTTGTGGGTAACGGTGCAAAGCGGCTAATTGCCCTCAGTGTGCCGGATGGAGCGGCGGTTGCCCCGGTTTTGGAATATTTTCAAAACTACTATAAAGACCACGCGCAAATAAAAACCCGGCCTTATCCGGGGGTTTTGGAGGCCCTTGCAGAACTGCAGGAAAACTACCCTATCGCCATTGTTTCCAACAAACCGGACGGGGCGGTGAAAATGCTGTGCGACCAGTATTTCCCCGGCGTGTATGCTCAGGGAGAACTGGAAAACGTGTCGAGAAAACCAGCGCCTGATTCCGTTTACAAGGCAATGGAAGCCATTGGTGTGGAATCCTGTATTTATGTAGGGGATAGTGAAGTGGATGTTTTAACGGCAAAAAATGCCGGCGTGCCCTGCCTTTGCGTGTTGTGGGGATTTCGGGACAGAGAATGTCTGCAGGAAAACGGCGGCGTTCATTTCTGTGAGAATCCTGACCAACTGGTGGCGTGTATAAACGAGGTAATGAAAGATGGGAAATGAGTTTTACGCGCTGCTTGGCAGAATGCGTTACATCACCCGATGGGGTTTAATGCGAAATACTTTTTCGGAGAACATTCAGGAGCATAGCCACCAAGTGGCGGTGCTGGCTCACGCATTGGCGCTGATTCGCCGGGAGATTCTGAAATTAGAGGGTCCCGATCCGGAAAAGTGCGCTACGTCGGCGCTTTACCACGATGCATCGGAGATTTTAACCGGGGATATGCCAACCCCAATTAAATACTATAATCCCGATATCAAAGAGGCTTATAAAAAGGTGGAGCACATTGCCGGCAACCGGCTTCTGGAAATGTTACCGCCGGAACTGCGCAGCCACTATGCCCCCTACGTTTTGGAAGAGGCATCCGATGCGCTGGCAATTGTAAAAGCGGCAGACAAACTCTCTGCCCATATTAAATGTTTGGAAGAATTAAAAGCGGGGAATACGGAATTCGACTCTGCCGCCACCCAGACAAAAAAAGCGCTGGAAAAAATGCAGTTACCGGAACTGGACTGGTTTATGGCTAACTGCTTGCCGGCGTTCTCTCTTAATTTGGATCAACTGTAAAAAACCGGAGGTTCTGTTTTCAGACAGAACCTCCGCACTTTTTTTGAAAATAGGGTATGCAAATCAAAACAAATGTGCTATTATAAACAGGAGGTGAGGGAAATGGAACAAGATAAGGAACGTCTGCAGGAAACCGAAGCGGAAATCATAAAAGCCTTGGAGGAAGAAACGGTTCCCTACGAACCGCGCCCCCGGTGGCAGATTTTATGCGCATGGGTTGCTCTGGGGATATTCTTTGTTCTTTTGGTTCTTTATTATATTAACATTGCCCGAGGTGGTCTTTAATGCGTGTTCTCGGCATTGATCCGGGATACGGTATCACCGGATTTGGACTTATAGAAGGGGAGAGAGGCCAATTTTCCCTTTTGCGCTACGGCGCGATTACCACGCCCCCAGGCGCGGATTTTTCCGCTCGCCTGGAAATGATTTATGAAGATATGCGCAGTCTTCTTCAGATGGCAAAGCCGGATGCGGTAGCCATTGAAGAACTGTTTTTTGGACATAACGTGACAACGGCCATCGGCGTTGCCCAAAGCCGGGGTGTTATTTTGCTGGCTATCAGGCAGGCGGGAATCCCCGTGTTTTCCTACAAGCCGATGCAGGTGAAGCAGGCGGTGGTGGGATACGGTAACGCCACCAAACATCAGGTGCAGGATATGACAAAGCGAATCCTGAACTTAAGCAAACTGCCAAAGCCTGATGACGCGGCGGACGCTATCGCCATCGCATTGTGTCACGCCCGTTCCAGCACATCCCTGCTGGCGAAAGTGTAAAGGAGTTTTTTATGATTTATTATGTATCCGGACCGGTAACCGTATTGGAACCGGGATTGGCTGTGGTGGACTGCGGCGGTGTTGGTTACGGCTGTCATATTACAGCCTATACTGCGGCGCAATTAAAACTGAATCAGCCGGCAAAACTTTATATAACGGAATCTGTCCGGGAGGATGCTTTTGACCTGTACGGTTTTTATAGCCGGGAAGAACAGCGATGCTATGATTTGCTGATTTCCGTAAACGGTGTAGGACCGAAAGCGGCATTGGCAATTTTAGCGGCAGGTCCGCAAAACTTTACGCTGGCGGTAATGACCGGCGATGAAAAGTTGCTCACTGCCGCCCAGGGTGTTGGCAAGAAAATCGCGCAACGGATCATTCTGGAATTAAAGGATAAAATCGGCGGCAGCAGCGTTGAACTGGACTTCTCTGCACCCAGTGTTACAGCACCGGTGGCCGCCGGGAATATGTCCCTTGCCAATGGCGCATTGCAGGAACTGGGATATTCCCCGGCAGAGATTGCCACGGCGCTGAAAGGGGTAGATCCCAACGCCTCCACGGAAGAAATGGTGCGCTATGCTTTGCGGGCTATGGTTATGAAAGGGTAAGGTGACGAGATGAGTTTGGAATTTTCAGAGGAGTTCAGCGCGCCCGTTATCTCTCCTACCTTTGCTCCCCAGGACGCAGGGGAAATTGGCCTGCGGCCCAAACTTCTGCAAGATTATACCGGTCAGGAGAAAGCAAAGGGAAATCTATCCGTATATATTGAGGCGGCACGTCTGCGAAATGAGCCGCTGGACCACACTCTGCTTTACGGCCCTCCCGGTTTGGGCAAGACCACATTGGCAGGGGTAATTGCCAATGAGATGGGGGTGAATATCCGTATCACCTCCGGACCTGCCATTGAAAAACCCGGCGATTTGGCGGCGTTGCTGACGAACCTGAATCCGGGAGATATTTTGTTTATTGATGAAATCCACCGCTTAAACCGGGTGGTAGAAGAAATTCTCTATCCGGCCATGGAAGACTTTGCCATCGACATTATTGTAGGCAAAGGCCCTTCTGCAAACTCCATTCGGCTGGATCTGCCGAAATTTACATTGGTGGGCGCAACTACCCGGGCAGGACAACTGTCCGCGCCTTTGCGCGACCGTTTTGGTGTCAGTTTGCGGTTGGAACTGTATACGCCGGAAGAACTGGCAAAAATTGTCACCCGTTCCGCTACAATTTTGGGTATGGAAATTGAGCCGGAAGGCGCAATGGAAATTGCTTCCCGAAGTCGGGGCACACCCCGAATTGCCAACCGCTTCCTGCGGCGGGTACGGGACTTTGCCCAGATTATGGGTGACGGTGTAATCACCAAAGAGGCGGCGGATTTGGCGCTTTCCCGGCTGGAAGTAGACGCCTTAGGACTGGATGCCATTGACCGTCGGATGCTGCCATCCATTATCCGCAACTACGGTGGCGGTCCGGTGGGACTGGATACTCTGGCGGCAACCATCGGAGAAGAGGCGATTACACTGGAAGATGTGTACGAACCCTATTTGATGCAGTTAGGGTTCTTAACCCGCACTCCCAGAGGACGGTGCGTAACCCAATTAGCCTATGACCATTTGCATATTCCTTTTAGCGGTCAAGAACATTTTGATATTTAGCAACAAGAAAGCGTGAGGAAATTCTTCCTCACGCTTTTTTGCTTGTGTAAAAATTATTTTGCGTACTCTACCGCTTTGGTTTCCCGAATGACGTTTACCTTGATTTGACCGGGGTATTCCAATTCGGCTTCGATTTGCTTGGCAATATCCCGGGCCAAAAGAATCATATTGTCTTCCGTAACTTCTTCCGGTTTTACCATAATCCGAACTTCCCGACCGGCCTGAATAGCAAATGCCTTTTCTACGCCGGGATAAGAACCGGTCAGTTCTTCCAGTTTTTGCAGACGGCGGATATAGTTTTCCACGTTTTCACGCCGGGCGCCGGGGCGGGCAGCGGAAACCGCATCTGCCGCCTGAACCAGCACAGCGATTACTGTCTTGGGTTCAACGTCGCCGTGATGGGATTCAATGGCATTGACACCTACCGGGTTTTCCTTGTACTTCCGCCTCAAATCTGCGCCTAACTGTACGTGACTGCCTTCCACTTCGTGGTCGATGGACTTACCTAAGTCGTGCAGTAAGCCTGCCCGTTTCGCAAGGGAAACATCCACGCCCAGTTCTGCGGCCATAAGACCGGCGATGTGGGCAACTTCGATGGAGTGGTTCAGTACGTTCTGACCGTAAGAGGTACGGTATTTCTGACGTCCCAAAATTTTAACCAGTTCCGGATTGATTCCGTGAACACCGGTTTCAAAGCAGGCCCGCTCGCCTTCTTCCCGAATGGTGCGGTCCACTTCTTTTTTTGCTTTTTCTACGCAGTCTTCAATGCGGGTGG
>JAZOXE010000183.1:0-1457 GCA_045659525.1 Faecousia sp.
CCAAAGAACTTTACCCCGCTATTGCCGAACTTTGCGGAAACGAAAACGGCGAGCAAGTGGAACGGACCATCCGATCTGTGATCAAAAAAGGTTGGGACAGGCGGGATCATACAGTTTGGGAGCAGTATTTCCCCACCCAAACAAAGTGTCCTACCAACAAAGAATTCTTTTCCAACCTTGCCCGTGTTCTGCAAACAGATATCGATTTTTAACAAAGCAAAACTACACCCGGTTTGTAATAAACCGGGTGTTTTTGTTAAATTCTTTCTGCTGTGATTTTGCCATCCGATACCTGGAGACGGCAAATACGTGCGGTGCGTTTTTCCTTATATTCATCCGCTACCTGACCTAAGTTGTCGCGGCCGTGGTAAATGGCGTAATACCTGCCGCTTCGTTTAATAACGCTGTGGTGCCCGGTACCTTCTTCTATGGTGTTTTTAATCAGCACCGGGTCAAATTTGCCGTCAGCGGTATGCTTGATAAATTCCACTTTGGTTAAGTCTGCCTCCGTGGATTTTGCCGCGGCATAGCCGATATGGTAAGTATCATCCATATAACAACCGCCGCTGTACATCACATATTGCCAACCATCTTCTTCAAACCAGAATGGACCTTCCACCGTATGCCATTTCCTTTCCGGCGTGCATTGCGGTGTGAAAAACTCCTCGTCAAAAGTAGGCACGATCTTTTCCACCGGGGCATTGGCAGGTGTCCAGGGGTCTAATAACTTATCCACGTAAATACGTGTTCCCGCCCGCTCACCATCATAGCGGTTCATAGCCAAAAGCAGAAAAAGACCCGCTTCGGTTTGCACCACATGGGAATCAATGGAAAAGCAATCATACATACGTTTTTCGTTGGTGAAAGGACCTAAAGGGTCATCCGCCACTGCTACGTGCATACTCTGAATGCCATCCTCTTTTTCGCAGGAAACATACAGATAGTATCTATCGCCATATTTGATTACAGATGGCGCCCAAAATTCTTTACCTTCTTTAAAATCTGTAACAACACCTTTGTACTCCCAACGGCCGAACAAATCATCGCCGGCATAGGCCTCAACACCATTTACGCCGGTAACATACAGATAAAACTTCCCCTTATCTTCAAAAATAAAAGGGTCCGGCTGGTTCTTATTTTCTACATTGAATTGCATTTTCATTCTCTTTGCCCTCCAACTGACGTTTTCGTAACTGTACCACAATGGAATACAAAAAGCAAGAAAAACCCGGACCTTAAGGTCCGGGCTTCACAATTTACAATATTTCTCCTCTGGGAGATATGGTTACGATTTTCAGAGGGATCTCTTTGCCGCTGTTTTTTATGGCGTTCTCTACCGCAAAAGGCAGACCGCCACAGCAAGGCACGGTCATACGGGCCACAGTGATCTTCTGAATATCGTTATTTGCAAAAATCTGCGTCAGTTTTTCTGCGTAGTTTACTCCGTCCAATTTGGG
>JAZOXE010000184.1:0-2676 GCA_045659525.1 Faecousia sp.
GAGCAGCCTACCGATGAATTTGCAGTGCAACTGAAGACCCTCCGGGAAGAAAAAGGCATTCCCTACATCATCGAAAATGTCTGCAAGTTAGACCCGGACAGCAACCTTGCCAAACTGATTTTGGAGAAAGTCGAACTGATCAAAAGTTGGGGGTGGATCCAATGAGCAAAATTGCAGTGATCGGCGCCGGCAAGACCGGCAGAGGTTTTATCGGCCGTCTCCTTGCCGAAGCAGGGAAAGATATCCTTTTCATCGATAAAAACCGGGAACTGGTAGACCGGCTGAATGCAGAAAAATCCTTCCGGGTCTCCTTTTTTGGCGGTAGCCGGGAGCCGGTAACCGTCGGCAATTACACCGCCTGCACCTGGGAAACGGCAGACCTTTCTGACACAGAACTGATTTTCGTGTCCGTTTGCGGACAGAATTTAAAAGATGTGGGCGCGGAATTGACCGCCCGACTTCCCGCCGATAAAAAAATTTACATCATCACCTGCGAAAACGCCTCTCACCCTTCCAAGACCCTCCGGGAAGCCATTATCGGCAAGACCGTAGCCGTCAGTGAAGCAACGGTTTTCTGCACCACCATCGAAGATGTGGGCATCCATATCAACTCTGAAAATTACCCCTACCTCCAGTGCAACGCCGACCTTTTGGAAGGTTATATCCCCCCGGTAAGTTCCGTCCGGGCTATCGGTAATTTCTCCGATTTTCTCACCCGGAAACTTTATACCTACAATGCCGCCAGTTGCGTCATCGCCTATGTGGGCGCGCTTCTCGGCTACACTGACTACGGCGCCGCTGCCAACGATCCTGCTGTTTTGGCGCTGTTGGATAAAAACTACGCCGCTACCAATGTTGCAATGTGCAAACGATTTGGTTATGAATTGCAGGATCAGACAGAATTTGCCCTTCTTTCCAAGAAAAAATTCTGCGATCGCACCATTGTAGACACTGTGGCAAGAAACGCCCGGGAGCCTCACCGGAAATTAGGCGCAGGAGAGCGGATCATCGGCGCTGCCACCCTTTTACGGGAGCAGGGTGAGGATGCCTCCGTGCTGGAACTGACCGCCGCCGCAGCGCTTTTGTACCAAGATCCGGCAGACACAGTTTGGACCGGTATGCAGAAAGAAAAAGGCATCGCCGGCATTTTAACGGATGTTTGCGGTTTGCAACCTGCTGATATACTTTATCAGCACATCACCGCTTTGATTGTCGCTCTTTCCGAAGATCCCAAAGCAACCATTTCCACCGTTCTGAACGGATTTTAAAGAAAGGAGTCTATCTATGACTTTCACTTATGACAACGATCATTTCCTTTTAGACGGCGAACCCTACACCATCATTTCCGGTGCGATCCACTATTTCCGCACCGTTCCGGAATGTTGGCGTGACCGACTTTTGAAACTGAAAGCCTGCGGCTTTAACACCGTTGAGACATACACCTGCTGGAATCTCCACGAGCGAAAAGAGGGTCAATTCGACTTTTCCGGTATGCTGGACATTGAGCGGTTTATCTGCCTTGCAGAGGAACTGGACTTAAATGTCATCGTCCGTCCCGGCCCTTATATCTGCGCCGAATGGGAATTTGGCGGTCTGCCCTCCTGGCTTTTGAAATATCCCAATATTGCCCTGCGGTGTGACGACCCTCTGTACTTGGAGAAAGTCACCCCCTACTACAAGCAACTGTTTGACCGGATCCGTCCTCACCTTTGCACCAATGGCGGCAAAGTCATTATGATGCAGGTGGAAAACGAGTACGGCAGTTACGGCGACGATAAATCCTACCTGCGGAAAGTGGCGAAACTTTACCGGGACAACGGTATTGACTGCACTCTCTTTACCTCCGACGGCACCCTTTTGGCGATGCTTTCCGGCGGTACTCTGCCGGAACTGCTGACTGTAGGCAACTTTGGCGGCGGTGTGACGGAAAAATTAGGAAAACTCCATAATTTCAAGCCCAACCAGCCGCTGATGTGCGGTGAGTTCTGGGGCGGCTGGTTTGACCACTGGTATGACGGACACCACGCTCAAAAGACCCAGGAGATCGCCGATATGATCGATGAATTTTTCGCCGCAAACAGTTCTTTTAACCTGTATATGTTCCACGGCGGCACCAACTTTGGCTTTACCAACGGCGCCAACCATCAGGACGAAGGCTACGCCCCCACCATCACCAGTTATGACTACGGCGCGCCCTTAAGTGAAGCCGGCGACCTGACCGAGGGCTACTACGCCATTCAGAAAGCCATTGCCAAAAACACCGGCAAAGAGCCACCGGCTATCGAAGTAAAGAATTCCCCCAAAGCCGCCTACGGCAAGGTGGAACTGACTGCTTTTGCCCCGCTTCTTGACAATCTGAAAAATCTTGCCCAGCCCCAATTCCACGCCTATCCTCAAACGATGGAGCAGTTGGATCAGGATTTCGGCTACATTGTGTATTCCACTACCTTGGAAGGACCTTTCGAAGAAGGTGACTTGGTCTTTACCCATCTTCACGACCGGGCGCACATCTTTATCGATGGCAAATTGGTCGGTCTGCGGGAGCGTTCCAAACGGGAGGATGAAGTAAAGATTGCCCTTGCCACCGGCGAAAAAGTCCGGCTGGACATTTTGGTGGTGAATATGGGCAGAGTCAACTATGGCCCGAAACTCTTTGACCAAAAAGGCATTGTTGGC
>JAZOXE010000185.1:0-3152 GCA_045659525.1 Faecousia sp.
ACAATAGATTTGACGGGGGGTCAATTTGTCCCAACTTACTGTACAGGCTGCTTTGCGTAATCAATGACCCTGCAAGAAGAGCCCTCTACTATCTGCGAAATCTGCTCACAAAGCATAGAAACTGCTATATTACAGATTTCATCCAAATATTCGGGGCTTTCACCTGTAGCGATAATCGAACACAGTTCTGTTTCGTTTATTGATTCTACTGATAGTGTATATTCAACCCCTGGAAATTCTTCACGGATTTTATCTTGAATCATATTCGATTGAAGAATAGAGTCAATGGTTGCCACAAGTGATTCCGTTACTATTAAATCAGAGGAAGATATTGCAGAATCTGTAGTTGTGGTTGCAATATAAATGTTTGCTCGACTTTCATACATTATGCTTCCGTTTTTGAAAATATAATCAAAAATGGTTTTGCCATCTGTTTTATTTGAAGCATCTTCGGATGGATTGCCAATATTTATATTTATTGCACACCCTGCAAGCAAACCAAATATGCAAACAACAATCAGAAATAGCGGCAACAAATGATTCTTCAGCATTCAGTTGCCCTCCTTTTTATTCTTAACTGTCGTGATAGATGCGATAAGTTTTCTGCGAATCGTACCACATTTGTTGAGCAGACCTTTGTATATTATTTCGTCAATAGACTTAACCTTATAAAGGACCTCAAGCCAATACTCTGTTTCGTAGCATTCCTTAAGAGCAATTTCTAATTTGTTTATGAAATCAGCATTACTTTGTGCGTATTTTGCTTCATGAGAATTTGCCCCTATAGATGAACAAGAACGCAGCAACTGATTTACAAACACAGCCCTTCCTTTCAGATTATCGCAGAACATGGTTATTTCAACGGTAAGTTCTACCGCTAATTCTTTTATTGTTTTGTTATCCATACTTATGCCCTTTCTGCGATATGCTCGCTTTGCTCGCGCGATATATTTTTACAAATGCGATATAACTTCACTTCGTTCGGTTGCGATATGATATAAATTCCACTCGTCCCGAAGGGACATATCGCGCCGTTAGGCATATCGCGCCCAACGGGCATATCGCATATTCCGTCAGGAATTTATATCGCTGAATCTATTGTCTGCGCAAGCAGACGATAGATTCTACATGGGCGCACCGCGGAAACAAATCTGCCGCCTGGGCAGATTTTAAGGCATAGCCCCGCTGTTTCAGAAGCACCACATCCCGGGCAAGAGTGGCCGGGTCACAGGACACATACACAATTCGCTTGGGAGACATACGGGCAAGAGCCTCAATGGTGTCGCCCTTCAATCCCTTTCTGGGCGGATCTACTACCACCACATCCGGAAAGATTCCCTCTGACTCTAATTTCAGCGCCGCTTTTCCCGCATCTGCGCAGAAAAATTCCGCATTTTCTATGCCGTTTCGCTTGGCGTCTTCTTTGGCATCTTCCACCGCTTGGGGAATAATTTCCACACCGATTACCTTTTTAGCGGCTTTTGCCATAGCCAGTGTGATTGTGCCCACACCGCAGTATAAATCCAATACAAAATCCTCTTTGGTAATCTCCCCTTGGGCGATAGCGGCTTCATATAACCGCTGCGCTTGGGCGTGATTTACCTGATAGAAAGACCGGGGTGACAGCCGGAATTTCAGTCCGCATAAACTGTCTTCGATATAGCCCGGTCCATAAAGGGTGAGAAATTCATCCCCCAAAACAACATTTCCGGGTTTTTGGTTTACGCTGATAACAAAACTGCAAAAGCCGGGAACGGCTTTGAGTTTTTCAATGCAATCTTCAATATGGGGAAGTTTCTTACCGTTGACCACCAGACACACCAAAATCTCTCCGGTGACCGCGCCTTTGCGGATATAAATATGCCGCAGCAATCCTTTTTTTGTTGTTTCATCATAGGCGGAAATGCGGTAGTGGTTTACATAATCTATCACAATTTTTCGGATTTGATCAAAGACTTCCGGCAAAATCAAGCACCGCTTGTTTTCCACGACCTTGTGGGTGCCTGCCCGGAAAAAACCTGCATACACCCGGCCTTTTTCGCTGGAAACCGGATACTGGGCTTTGTTGCGGTAGCCGTAGCAAGTTTCCGCACCCATAATGGGAAGTGCATCCAGGTTCTCACCGCCGATGCGGTTAAGGGCCTGCCGCACCCGTTCTGCTTTCAGACTGCACTCCTCTTCATAGTCCATGTGCCAAAAGTCGCAACCGCCACACAGTTTTGCCACGGGACATTCCCGATTCACCCGGTGGGGTGACTTTTCTAAAATCTCTGTAATTTTTCCTGCCGCCCAAGTTTTTTGCGCCTTCTCAATGCGGATTTGATACCGCTCTCCCCGGACAGCATTGGGGATAAAAACGGCGCAGCCGTCTACTTTGGCAATTCCTTGCCCTTGGGCAGTATAATCCGTGATGATTGCCTCATAAATTTCTCCGGCTTTCAGCATTTTCTTCCCCCTTTTTTCTGTATGCTGCAGAAAAACCCGAGGGTGTTTTCCCCATTACCCCGGGTTTTCCATTTGCGTATAAACTTTCAAGATTTCCGTCGGGCCTTCCAAATTCAGTGAAGTGATTTCGCCGTTTTCGCCCGTCAGGTCTATGGCGAGAACGCCGCCCCGGTTGTAAAGCAAAAAATTGCCGTTGGGGATTTTCCCCTCTGCCCACAAAACGCAGGCCACTGCGGCGCAACCGGTTCCACAAGCCAAGGTGTAATCATCTACACCTCTTTCAAAGGTGAGAACTCTTGCTCCGCCGGTGCTCAGCCGGGTGTAGAAGTTTACGTTCACCCCTTTGGGAAATGCCTTATCATCTAAAAGTTGCAAAGCGGTCTCCCGCAACCCATCTGCCATATCAAAGGTAAGTTCCGGCACTTCCACCACCGCGTGGGGAATCCCCGGTTCTCCCTCTTCCACATAGGCAACCCCCGGCTTGCGGTGCAAATCCAGCACACTGGGCAGGTTCAGTTTCACCCGGTACGTGCTTTCGGAAAGCCGCACACCCGGCACAAGTCCCGCATCGGTTTCCACCGTCATTTCTGCCGGAGCGATTTGGTTGTCGTATGCAAAGCGGCAAAGACAACGCGCTCCGTTTCCGCACATTTCTCCCCGGGAACCGTCGGAATTGTAAAAATGCATCTTAAAATCCGCAACTTCGG
>JAZOXE010000186.1:0-7997 GCA_045659525.1 Faecousia sp.
ACTTTTTTGTATCCATATAGGGGAAATTGTGGTATAATATTAAAAATGGGGCATTTCCCCGGGAGGAAAGTATGGAATCGAACTTTGAAAAGAAACAGGAACGGGCGGTTTTGGTGGGGCTCAATGCAGATGTTTTTCCCCAAAATCAAACCGCTACCGATGAGACGCTGGAAGAATTAGAGGCGCTTTTGGAAACCGCCGGCGGATTTTGTACGGCGAAAGTTTTGCAAAACCGGCATACGCCGGATGCCCATAGTTTTATCGGTGAGGGTAAGGCGCTGGAAGTAAAAATGCTCATTGAGGCTACCCAGTCTACTATGGCTGTTTTTGATAATGAACTGTCCCCGGGACATATCCGGGCACTGGAAGAAATTTTAGGTGTTACGGTACTGGACCGTAGTGCTTTGATTTTGGATATCTTTGCCCAACGGGCCAAGACAAAAGAGGGCAGACTGCAAGTGGAACTTGCCCAGTATCAATATCTTTTGCCCCGACTTTCCGGCATGGGTAAAAGTCTTTCCCGGCAGGGCGGCGGTATCGGTACGAGAGGCCCGGGCGAGACCAAGTTAGAGACAGACCGGCGGCATATTCGGGAACGGATTTCCCGCTTGCAAAGCGAACTGAATCAAGTGCGGCAGGTACGGGGAGTTCAGCGGCGGCAACGGATGAAAAATTCGGTGCCGGTGGTGGCCATTGTGGGATATACCAATGCGGGCAAATCCACTTTGCTGAATCATTTGACCGGGGCGGGAATCCCTGCCAATAACCGGCTTTTTGATACGTTGGATACCACATCCCGAACTTTGACGGTTTCCGATAATCTGACGGTGATTCTTTCGGATACGGTGGGATTTATCGCAAAACTGCCCCATCATTTGGTGGAGGCGTTCCAAGCAACACTGGAAGAACTGGAGTATGCGGACCTGCTTTTACACGTGATTGATGCCGCCGATGAGAACCGGGAAAACCACATTCAAGTGGTGGAATCTCTGATTTCCAAACTAGCCAAACCGGAAACCCAGGTTCTGCGGTGCTATAACAAGTCGGATTTAGTGGCGGCAACAGAAATCCCCGTTGGCGAGGGAATCGTAAGAATCTCCGCAAAAAACGGCGCAGGTATGGACAACCTTCTCCGGGAAATTGAAAGAGTTTTGGGTCATACCCGCCATCACGTGGTGTTGACGATTCCCTATTCTATGGGCGGGATGTTGGATACCCTGCACACCGGCGCCCAGGTGAAAAATGTGGAATACACAGAAAATGGCATAGAAGTGGAAGCGGTGTTAGATCCGATACTTTACGGAAAACTTCGTCAGTATATATCAAAGGAGTGCTGAAATTGGAAGAATATCTGGTGCCTACCGATTTCGGTGAAGACGAATTCACAGAAAAGAAATCCCGGTTTATCGGCAGAATTTGGCCGGTGGAGACGGAAGAAGAAGCCATAAGCAAAATCCAGCAAATGAAAAAACAGCACTACGATGCCACCCACAACTGTTGGGCGTATGTGATTAAAGGCGGTCCGGTGCGGTTTTCCGATGACGGAGAGCCCGGTGGAACGGCGGGAATGCCTATGGTGCAGGTGTTGCAAAAAGAAAATCTTTATAATGCGGTCTGCGTGGTAACCCGGTATTTTGGCGGCACGCTTTTGGGCGCAGGCGGGTTGGTTCGCGCCTATACAAAGGGGGCAAAAATTGCCGTTGATGCCGCCGGAAAATCCATAAAGCGGATTTGGACAGCGGTGTACATTCCCTGCCCCTATCCCTATTATGAACGGCTGAAACTGGAAATTGCCGCTTTCGAGGGGGTTGTCCGCAGCACCCAGTTTGCGGCAGAAGTGGAATTAGAGGTTCTCTTTCCTCAGGCAAATGTTGCACCGTTTTTGGAGAAACTGACAGATATGACTGCCGGTACGGTGGAATTAATGGAGTTGGGACAGGAGTACAGAGCATTTCCTATGAGAGGAGAAAATCTATGAATATTCGGGAAAACCTGGAAAAGCAGGAACATATGCATTTAAGCGAAAAGGCTGCCTTTTCCGATTGCAGTAAAGGCAGAGTCCGTCCGGAAGAACCGGCGCAAAATGATGTACGTACCGTCTATCAAAGGGATGCGGACCGAATTGTTCACAGTAAGGCCTTCCGCAGATTGATGCACAAAACCCAAGTGTTTTTAAGTCCGGAGGGCGACCATTACCGCACCCGTATGACACATACGCTGGAGGTATCTCGAATTGCCCGGGGGATTGCAAGAGCCTTAAACCTCAACGAAAGTCTGGCAGAAGCGACGGCGTTGGGGCATGATTTGGGGCATACGCCTTTTGGACATGCCGGCGAGACGGCGCTGACAGAGGCTATGGGAAAACCCTTTCGCCACAACGAACAGAGCCTGCGGGTGGTGGATGTGCTGGAACACAGCGGTCGGGGGCTGAATTTAACCTATGAGGTGCGTATGGGCATTTTGGGGCATACCGGTCCTCACGTTCCCCAGACATTGGAGGGACAAATTGTTCGCTGGGCAGACCGGATTGCCTATGTCAATCACGACATCGACGATGCCCGTCGTGCGGGGATTTTAGCGGAAACGGACATTCCTCGGGAAATTACCGCAGTTTTGGGGGACTCCTATCGGGAGCGAATTAACACGCTGGTATGCGATGTGGTGGACTCCTCTTTGGATGCCGATGCTATTACCCTATCCCCAAAAGTGGAAAAGGCCCTGAACGATTTGCGGGAGTTTATGTTTGAGAAAGTTTACCGCAACCCTATCGCCAAAGGCCAGGAAAGTAAAGCCAGAGGGATGCTTTTGCGAATGTACGAGTATTATTATAAGCATCCGGAGATGTTGCCGGAAGATTTTCAGCCCCAACTGTCTTTTGAAGGTATGGAGCGAACTGTATGTGATTATATTGCCGGTATGACGGACAAATACGCTGCAGATAAATATACGGAACTTTTCATCCCCGCAGGGTGGAATGTTCGGGGATAATATGATATAATAAGAAAAAGTGCGGAAAGGAGGCAACGGAATGGCTTTTCCCCCTTCATTTATTGATGAACTGCTGGCCCGCAACCCTATTGAGGAAGTGGTTGGGCAATACGTAAACTTAAAACGCAGTGGAGCAAATATGTTTGGACTTTGTCCGTTCCACGGAGAAAAAACCGCGTCTTTTTCCGTTGCCCCGGATAAGGGAATCTATTACTGCTTTGGTTGCCACAAAGGCGGAAGCGCCATCAACTTTATGATGGAACTGGAAGGCCTTAACTATCCGGACGCAGTTCGGAAACTGGCCAGCCGCGCCGGTATGGAAGTGCCGGAAGATGAGCAGTATCAAAGCCGTTATCGTTCTCAAGAGCGATTGTGGGCACTTCACAAGGAAGCCGCCCGGTTTTTCCATAGCCAGTTATATGCCCCGGTGGGTGAAACGGCGCTGAAATATGCTCTGGGCCGGGGAATGAGCAAAAATATTTTGACGGCCTTCGGCGTGGGATATGCCCCGGACAGTTGGGATTCTTTGGTGCAGGCAATGCTGGCAAAAGGTTACACCCAGCAGGAACTGATTGATTCCGGTTTGGTCACCCAGTCCCAGAAAAATAAAAGCATCTTTGACCGATTCCGGGATAGACTGATGTTCCCCATTATTGACGTGCGGGGGAACGTGATTGCCTTTGGTGGGCGCAGAATCAAAAACGATGATACGGTTGCCAAATACTTAAACTCCCCGGAAACCCTTATCTTTAATAAGCGGAAGAACTTGTTCGGACTGAATCTTGCCAAGAAGAGCAAAGAAAACAGTTTGATTCTGGTAGAGGGCAACATTGACGTTGTGGCACTGCACCAGTATGGATTTGACAATGCGGTGGCATCTTTGGGTACCAGCCTGACGGAAGAGCAGGCGTCCTTAATGACACGCTATGCCGAACAGATTATTTTACTCTATGATGCGGACAAGGCGGGGCAGACTGCTACCCAGCGGGCAATTCCGATTTTGGAAAAAGCGGGGCTGCGGGTGAAAGTGCTCCATATTCACGATGCGAAAGACCCGGATGAATTTCTTAAGAAATTCGGCCCGGATAAATTCCGGATTTTACTGGAGGATGCATCCAACCGGGTGGAATACCAGTTAAATGCCATACGCAGTAAATATGACCTGAAAATTGACGACCAGAAAGTTCGGTATGTTCAGGAAACGGCGGAACTGATTTGCACCCTGGAAAGCCCCATTCAGCGGGAAGTGTACAGCGGAAGAATTGCGGAAAGCGCCGGCATTAGCATGGACGCCATGAAACTGGAAGTAAACAAAGCCTTTAAGCGGAGAATTGCCCGCCAGAAAAAGGCGCAGGAAAAGGTGGATTTGGCGCCGGTGCGGGCAATGCAACCCAAGGAACGCTCCATTCGCTATGACAATGTGAAATCCGCCATGGCAGAGGAAATGATTATAACCCAGGCGTTTTTGGAATCTGCCCTATTGGAAGAAGCCGATAAACTGACAGCGGAAGACTTTACCGTGCCTCTGTTCGGACGGGTGTTTGCCCAACTAAAGAAACGGCAAAAGGCGCATTTGGAAGTGTCTGTGGGTGTGTTGGAAGATTTGACCGCCGAGGAGACCTCTCACATTGTGGCAGTGTGCCAACGGCGGGAAAACACGGTTAACCGGCAGGCGTTCCGGGATTGCGTGCAGACGGTTTTGAGCCAGAAAAAACCGGATGTGAGCACCGATGATGACCTGCTTGCTTTGCAAAACAAATTGAAACAAAGAAAAGGAACAAAAGCATGAGCAATGCGCTTTTGGAAAAAGACACGGCAAATGAAGAAGGTCTGCACAGTTATTTAACCCAGATTCGCGGGATTCCCCGGCTGACGCCGGAACAGGAACGGGAACTGGCGATGGCTTGCGCCCGGGGCGAGGAATCTGCAATCCGGGATATGGTCAATGCCAATTTGCGGTTGGTGGTGAGCATTGCCAAAGAATATGCCGGCCGGGGCGTGCCGCTTTTGGACTTGGTGCAAGAGGGCTCTATCGGCCTTTTGGTGGCGGCGAGAAAGTTTGACTATACACGGCAAGTCCGGTTTTCCACTTATGCTACCAAGTGGATTCGACAGGGAATTACCCGGGCGATTATGAACCACGCAGGGCTGATTCGTGTACCGGAATATACAGCGCAACAGATTCGTCAGGTGATTGCCGCCCAAAGACAGTTGCAGCAGGAATACGGTACATATACGCCGGAACAACTGGCGGAAAAGTGCGGACTGGCTCCGGAGAAAGCAAAGCAACTTCTGATGCTGCTGCCGGAAGTGTGTTCTTTGAATGCGACTTTGGAGGATCAGGAAGATGTTACCCTTCTGAACCTTATGGAAGATCAGCAGACACCGGAACCGGAGCAGGAACTGATTCGTCGGGAGATGGAAGACACTATCAGTGCGCTTTTACAAACCCTGACAGACCGGCAGAGGAAGATTTTGCGTTTGCATTTTGGGTTGGAAGACGGTGTTTGTCACTCCTTGGAAGAAATCCGGAAAGAAATCGGTGTTTCCAAAGAGCGGGTGCGGCAGATTGAACATCAGGCCATGGAAAAATTGCAAAAATTAGGCGCTGATGTGGGACTGGAGGACTTTTTGAAGGATGCAGACTGATTTTATATTGGATATGGAACCCTGGCGTCAGGAAATCCAATCCCTAAAACCCAGTGATACTTTTTCCGGGGCAAGATTGCTGGCACTGTTGGAGGGAGAACCGGAAGACAGTGTAGATGAGGCATTTGCCCTTTTGGATGCCGGGGAGATTTCTCTTACCGTAGCGGATTTGCCCCGTTTGGGCAATGTGGGAGAAGCGGCATTGCGCCTGCGCCGGGAGGAGGAACTTTCCCAAAAACCGGCGTTTTGGAAAAATTTAGAGGAAACAGATACCCTGCGGCTGTATATGGAAGAAATTGCAGATACGGATGAAGATACCCGGTTGGCGCTGGCAGAAGCCGTTGCCCGGGGCGATGAAAGCGCTGCAGAAAAACTTTTGGCGGCAATGCTCCCTATCGTTACGGAGAGGGCAATCGGCATGACCGGCCGAGGCGTTTTGCTGATGGATTTAATCCAGGAAGGCAGTCTGGGTCTGTGGCAGGGAATTTTAAGTTACCGGGGCGGAGATTTCCGGAAACATACCCTATGGCGGATCGATAACGCTATGGCAAAGGCGGTGCTGTTGCAAGCAAGAGACGGCGGTATCGGACAGAAAATGCGTCAGGGTATGGAAGACTTCCGGGATGTAGACCAGCGATTGCTTGCCCAGTTGGGAAGAAATCCCACTCTGGAGGAAATCGCGGAGGAACTGCACATTTCCCCAGAGGAGGCCAGAACTTTAGAGGATGCGCTGGTCTCCGCCCGTATGAAACAGCGGGTGGAGGCGGAAAGAGCGCCGAAGGAACCTGCCCCGGAGGACAAGCAGGCGGTGGAAGATACGGCATATTTCCAAATGCGTCAGCGAATCGAGGAAATGCTCTCTTCTTTGACACAGCAGGAGGGAAAACTGCTTACTTTGCGGTTTGGTTTGGAAGGCGGTTTGCCTATGTCCCCGGAGGACACGGCCCGGCAGTTAGAAATGACACCGGAAGCGGTTTTAGAAATGGAAGCATCTGCGCTTAAGAAACTGCGCAGTGATAAAGATTAAAACAGGAGATGTGACACTATGGCGAAAACAGTAAACATTGCCATTGACGGCCCTGCCGGCGCAGGGAAAAGTACCATTGCCCGGGCATTGGCGAAGGAATTGGGATACTATTACGTAGATACCGGCGCGATTTACCGCACTGTGGCATATTTTATGGATTTGCTGGGCGTCAGTCCCAAAGATGTGGATGGCGTGGAGCGCTATATTGATGAACTGACTGTGCAAATCCAATACGACGAAACGGGAAAACAGCATATGCTGATGAACGGCATTGATGTTACCGACGAAATCCGCACCCAGGATATTTCCCAAAAAGCCAGTTTGGTTTCCGCCCACGGGGTGGTGCGGGAAGTTCTGCTGGATATGCAGAGAGAAGTGGCAAGACAGCACAACGTGATTATGGACGGACGGGATATCGGTACGGTGGTGCTTCCCAAGGCAGATGTAAAAATATTCCTGACCGCCTCTCCGGAAGTGCGGGCAAAACGCCGTTGCGATGAACTGAACGCCAAAGGCCAAAATGCGAATTTTGAGCAGACTTTAAAGGATATTCAGCAGCGGGATTATCAGGATACCCATCGGGAGATTGCGCCGCTGAAAATGTCCAGAGATTCCATCAAGGTGGATACTTCCGATTTGGATATTCCCGCAGTGATTGATACCATACGCCGGATTGTTGAGGAGAAACTGGCAAAATGAATATCAAGGTAGCGAAAAGTGCCGGGTTTTGTTTTGGCGTGAACCGGGCGGTGGAATTGGTGGAGCAGGCGGCTAAGGAAGGCAAAAATGTCTGCACGCTGGGCCCCATTATCCATAACCGCCACGCAGTAAAACATTTTGAAGAAATGGGTGTGCGGGTAATCAACCAGCCGGAGGAAGCGCAACCGGGCGATACGGTAATCATTCGTTCCCACGGCGTTACCCAAGCCGTACAAAACGCTTTGGAAAGCAGAAATGTGGCGGTGGTGGATGCCACCTGCCCTTTTGTGAAACGGATCCACGGCATTGTCAGCCGGGGGGAAGAAGAGGGTAGACTGCCCATTATTATTGGCACACCCGCCCATCCGGAAGTGGAGGGAATTGCAGGCTGGTGTAAGACCTGCCGAATTTTTGAAACTCCGGAAGAACTGGAAAACTGGGCAAATTCTCCGGAGATTCCCAAGGATTTGCCAATTTGTATGGTTTGCCAAACCACGTCCACAGAAAGTTTGTGGAAAAATTGCGTGGAAATCGCAAAAAAACAGTTTACTAACGTGAAAATTTTTGATACAATATGTAAAGCCACTGAATCTCGGCAAAGCGAAGCGGCGCAATTAAGTAAAAGTTGTCAAGC
>JAZOXE010000187.1:0-5894 GCA_045659525.1 Faecousia sp.
TTGGGTAAATTGTTGAGCAGATTCACCAAATTCCAACTGTCTTCTACGCTCATAGCATTACCGCCGAAGGCATCTACCATATCACCGATAATTTCCGCATTTGGCTCATCATACTGGGTGCGGATTTCTTTTTGAAGTTCGTCAATAATATCGTTTATACGCTCTAACTGTGTTCCCATCGCCACAAATGTTACTTGGCAAGCCCTGGCTATTGCATTGTCTTTTCCGTCGCAGGTAAAACCGATGATACAAATCGGCATAATGGCGCAGATACGCTCTAATAGCAAGCCCATTACCTTGTTGGCATTTGCTAATTTTTTATGAATCTCAGTACCGGAATGACCACTTTGCAATCCTTTAATGTTCAATTTCTCGCAAGGACCGTACACCGCCCGTCTATGAACCGGTAATTTCACCACCGCCCGTCCTCCACCGGCGCAAGAAACAGTAAAAACACCTTCATCATCGCTGTCGATATTCAGGAGCATTTTGCCGGTTAGCATTGACAAATCAATGTCTGCAGCGCCAAACATTCCGGTTTCTTCATCTACGGTAATTACTACTTCCAACGGCGGATGAGGAATGTTCCGGTCTTCCAGAAGCGCCAAGGCGTATGCAACGGCAATTCCATCATCACCGCCCAAAGTTGTTCCTTGGGCAAACACGCAGGTGTTGTCGTGGGTTACAGACAACCCTTCCTTTTCCATATCAATGGGGCAATCTGCGTCTTTTTCGCAAACCATATCCATATGTCCCTGCAAAATGACCGCAGGACGTTTTTCCAATCCGCAAGTGCCTTCCTGGAAGATAATCACATTATTCAGTTCATCCTGAATATATCGCAAGTTCCGCTCTTTTGCAAAAGAGACAATATAATCGCTAATGGCCTTCGTATTTCCGGAGCCGTGCGCAATAGAACATATTTTTTCAAAATAAGCAAACACCCGCTCCGGCTGTAATCCGGCAAGTTTTACTGCATCCATAATAATCTCCTTTTATTTTTATGAAAAATGGGGGCGTTTATAACGCCCCCATTTTACGGTCTCATTAAGGAATCAAACTCAAAGACAAGGTCAGCAAAATCCAAGCAAGGGCAATCCACTTTGTTGCAGAAGCCAACTTCTTATCCAAATTGCCACCGTTAGACTTGTTCATGTAAGATTCGCTGTTGCCGGAAATAGCGCCGGACAAGCCGGATTCCTTACCGGATTGCAGTAACACGACGATCACCAGTGCTAAACTGGCAATTACCTCCAGAACAGTCAAAACAATCTTCAATACGTCCATTTTGTAACCTCCCTTCGCCTACCGCCGAGAATCGCAGCAGCGAATTATGAACCAAAATTTATCTGCTACCCGAAACTTCGGGAATTTATCCAAGTCATTGTAACACAAGGCTCCAAAAAATGCAAGGATTTTCTCACATTTTATTTTGTAACCCAATTACCGGTGGCTAGGCAGGTTAAATAGGCGTTGATAAAAGGATCCAACGCTCCGTCCATGACAGCATTGACATTGGATGTTTCGCATCCGGTGCGGGTATCTTTTACCAATGTATAGGGCATAAATACATAGTTGCGGATTTGGCTGCCCCATTCGATTTTTTTCTGAACACCTTTAATGTCAGAAATCTTTTCCAGGTGCTCCCGTTCTTTGATTTCTACCAATTTGCTGCGGAGCATACGCAGACAGTTCTCTTTATTTTGGAACTGGCTGCGTTCTGTTTGACAGGCCACCACAATGCCGGTTGCTTTATGGATTAAACGAACCGCAGAACTGGTTTTATTGATGTGCTGACCGCCGGCGCCGGATGTGCGGAACACCTGCATTTCGTAGTCTTCCGCTTTAATCTCAACGTCGTGGCTGTCATCCTGAATGTCAGGAATTACCTCAATAGCAGCAAAGGATGTTTGCCGGCGGGCGTTGGCATCGAAGGGAGATACCCGTACCAATCGATGTACACCGTTCTCCCCTTTCAAAAATCCGTAGGCATTTTCTCCTTCAATGAGAATATCCGCAGATTTTAAGCCTGCCTCGTCCCCTTCTTGGTAGTCCATAATCTTATAACTGTAACCGTGAGCCTCTGCCCATCGGGTATACATCCGGTAAAGCATCTGACACCAGTCCTGGGCTTCTGTGCCGCCGGCACCTGCCTGGAAACTGACCATAGCATTATTGCTGTCATAATGACCGGTCAGCAGTGTTTCCAGCCGGCAGCGCTCCATAGCCGCAGACAATTCAGCAAACCCGTCTTTCAGTTCAGGGAGCATAGAATCGTCGTCTTCTTCCGCCGCCATTTCGCAAATGGTTATTAAATCCTCCCAGGTTGCTGTCATTTTCTTATAATTTTCAATTTTCTGTTCAATTGTCTTCGTCTTCATTACAATCTTTTGACTGTTCTCGGGATTATCCCAAAAACCGGGGGCTTCCTGCATGGCATGCAGACGCTCCAGTTCGTTAACAAGACCTTCCATATTCAGCGATTGCGCCAAATCATCCAAAGTGGGCTTGATTTCCCCCAACTTCTGCTTGTAACTATCAAATTCAATATTCATTGATTCTTTCTCCTAATGTTAATTCCGGGCATATTATATCCCATTTCCTCTGTTCTGTAAAGAGAAAAAAGCAAATACGGCAATTTACCGCTGACTGGGTTGCCAGTCTACCTCGCCGAAAATCCAATCGTCAACATCCGGGAATTCTGTCATTTCCATTTGTAGACACACCTCCTCTTTTTTACCATTCTGGATAGTATATGCCACAAAAAGCAAAAAAGACGCCGAATCTTCTTTGTGGGTTAAAAGTTTTATTGACAGACATATCATTTTTCGGTACAATGCAGTAGGAAATATGCCTCCTTAGTTAAATGGATATAACAAGCCCCTCCTAAGGGCTAATTGTAGGTTCGATTCCTACAGGAGGTGCCAAAAACCCCCGGTTCAACTGAACCGGGGGGTTTTACTATTTGATTTATCGGTTGTCAGCGCCCTTTTTACTGAGGACAACGCCGATGGTCTTAAAAATAATTTTTAAATCCAGTCCCAATGACCAGTGCTTAATATACTCCACATCCAGTTTCACCACTTCTTCAAAGTCTGTGATGTCACTTCTGCCACTAACTTGCCATGCGCCGGTAATGCCGGGTTTCACTGCCAGGCGAGCGCGGTGATGTTCTTTATATTTTTCCCATTCATCCGGCGTAGGCGGCCGCGTACCAATCAGGCTCATATCCCCTTTCAGCACATTATAAAATTGAGGAAATTCATCGATGGAGTAATTCCGGATAAAGTTTCCGATTCCCTTAATAATCCGGGGATCATCGTCCACCTTAAACATATATCCGTCTTTAATATTATTCTTTTCCATCAGTTCCTTTTTTCGCTCTTCAGCATCCATATACATAGAGCGGAACTTATAAAGATTGAACCGACGGCCGTTTTGACCGATTCTCTCTTGCTTGAAGAAGATAGGACCGGGAGATTTTGCATAAATAATCGGGCCTACGATTAAGCACAAAATTCCGGTAAATGCCGTTCCTACCAAACCGGCAATCACATCAACCAAACGTTTAATTACAATTTTTCGGGAATCAACAATGTTGATACTTTGGGACATAACCATATAGCCGCCCATTTGCTCCAGTGTCCGTTGGGTTGTGGACTTGCGGATACGAATCAATGCCCGGTGTACCGTAATACCCATGGCAAGGCATTTTAGCACCAGTTCTTCCGCTACATCCGGATTTAATTCCGTGCAAAAAAACACTTCATCAACCCATTCATGGGCCAGGAAATTCAGCAGTTCGCTCCGTTCCCTAATAAATGTAATGTCGTCTGGAAGTTCAATCTGCGCATCGGCATCATCTAAAACCGCAACGCCTCGAACCCGGAAGGGACTAATCTTATCCTTTATGAAATTATCCAGAAGTTCCCGGCAATTTTGCCGGTTACATACAAGAAAAATACCTCTGCAATGCCAATCCTGACGTTTGCGGGTACGCAAATAATGTTTTAATACAATACGAACCGCAAAACTTAAAACAACGGCTATAGACGGGAACAGAACCAACATAATTCTGGAAAAGTCCTCCGTCTGTTTCATTACAAACAGCCACAAAATTACGCCCACATAAACTGTAGCAACCAATTGGAACACAGAAACCAGTTCCCGTTTCCAACTTCTGCGCAGAATGTTTTTATAGTTATGAAGGCTGAATATTGCGATCACGTCCATCAGCGCCACAATCAACGTCAAACTAAATATTGGGCGGGTGGCATACTCCACCAATGTGCCGTGGCGAAGCCAATAGGCAATCAATAGCGCAACTTGTAACACCACAAAATCCATGGCAATAAAATCAAGATGTTTCAGCCATGTTGATTCTCTTCTTTTATACATAGTCGTTTCCTCTTATTATTTTTGTCGGAATAGACATAATAATCGCTTGTTCTTTGATTATACCATAGATTTCCGCTTTTGTAAACCGATATCCACTAAATCTCCCAAAATTGACGGAATGCCGTAGGAAGCGCTGTTTCCTGCTGAATTTGCGTTTCGCTTTTCCAAACAAAACAATTGGGCATCTCCTTGACTTCAATATAGATACCATGGAGTTTCCAGTGAACGTGGGTAAAAATGTGTTCCCGCTCCACCCGGCGAAGAATTTCTTTTGGATGCAGTCCCATTCCCTCCGCAGCATTCAGGGCCTCCTGTACAGTTAGGGCACCCGTCATATTGGGAAATTGCCACAAGCCAGCAAGCAATCCTTTTTCCGGACGTTTTTCCAGCGCATACATCCCCTGGCAACTAAAAACGAAAACAGTCTTCTCCTCTTGACGACGGGGCTTCTTAGGGATTCTTACCGGAAGATTCTCTGCTCGGTTGCTCTTTCTTCCTAAACAAAAATCTCTGCAAGGGCACCCATCGCAATCCGGTTTTCGGTTTGGCCCGCAGACTGTAGCCCCTAATTCCATCAGCGCTTGGGTAAACGTTCCAGCATCTTCCGGGTATATTTTATCTAAATTTTCCCGAACCCGCTTTTTATATGCCGGCAAATCAATGGGTGTCTCATCATCCGTTATCCGGGAAATCACTCGTAAAACGTTTCCGTCTACCGCCGGTGTCGGCAGTGAAAAGGCTATGGAGCAAATCGCGCCTGCGGTGTACTCCCCAACCCCCGGCAGAGAACGTACGTCTTCATAGGTGCTGGGAAACACCCCGTTCCATTTCTCCATAATCACATTGGCGGCCTTTTTCAAATTCCTTACCCTGCTATAATAACCCAAGCCTTCCCAAAGTTTATGAAGGAGGCCATCTTCTGCCTTCGCCAAATCCGAGACAGTTGGCAACGCCTGCAAAAACCGAGTATAGTATCCTTTTACCGCCTCCACTCTTGTTTGCTGAAGCATAATTTCCGAAAGCCAAATATGATATGGTTCTTTATCTTGACGCCACGGCAATTCCCGGCGGTTTTCCCTATACCAAGGCAACAGCACCCCGGGAAGTTTCTTATATAATGCTATATCCGATTTCACCGGCGCACCCCCTTTAGATTTTTTTCATTTTACAATATACAAACACACGGTGTCAAGATTTCGGCATTTATAACCTCTTTTCCCATAATTGGAAAAACATTTGCTATTTCTTTAAAAAAAGGCTTGCATTTTTATTTTAATTGTGCTATTATATGCAGGCGCTTGAGTAAAGCGTGGTATGCGCCGGTAGCTCAGTTGGATAGAGTGACTGGCTACGAACCAGTAGGTCGGGGGTTCGAGTCCGTTCCGGCGTACCAGAAAAGCAGATATCCCTTTTGGGATATCGGCTTTGCTATTTTACAGAGGTAAGGGACTCGAACGATTAAAATGCAACGCGGATGAGCGCCGCCGGCGAGGGCT
>JAZOXE010000188.1:0-20711 GCA_045659525.1 Faecousia sp.
CTGACTTGCAATCCCGCCTACACGCCCTTTACACCCAGTAAATCCGGATAACGCTCGCCACCTACGTATTACCGCGGCTGCTGGCACGTAGTTAGCCGTGGCTTATTCCTTAAGTACCGTCACTATCGTCCTTAAGAAAAGAAGTTTACAATCCGAAGACCGTCATCCTTCACGCGGCATTGCTGCATCAGGGTTTCCCCCATTGTGCAATATCCCCCACTGCTGCCTCCCGTAGGAGTCTGGGCCGTATCTCAGTCCCAATGTGGCCGTTCAACCTCTCAGTCCGGCTACTGATCGAAGCCTTGGTAAGCCGTTACCTTACCAACTAGCTAATCAGATGTGAGCCCATCCTAAAGCGATAAATCTTTGGTACCAAGAGGATGCCCCCTCGGTACATTATGCGGTATTAGCAGTCGTTTCCAACTGTTGTCCCCCACTGAAAGGCAGGTTTCTCACGCGTTACTCACCCGTTCGCCACTTTCCTCAAAATCCCGTCAGCCGAAGCCTCTGTTCAAATGATTCTCGTTCGACTTGCATGTGTTAGGCACGCCGCCAGCGTTCGTCCTGAGCCAGGATCAAACTCTCAAAAAATGGTATCTAAAATGCCAAAGCATTTCAAATCTGTTTTTTAAGAAAATTTGTCTAGCAAATTTTACTCAAGAATTTTCGTTGGCTTAAATTCGATTTTACTCGAAACTTAAACAATCTTATTATTGTCCAAGGTGTTACTTGTTCGTCTTTGCGTTATTCAATTTACAAGGTACATTTACTGACCTCCCGGTGCTCCCGTTCATCGGTCAGCCTGCCTATGATACCACTTGACATTTATTTTGTCAATAGTTTTTTTCTAATTTTTCCACTTTTTTTCCATAATTTTTCTGCGACAAAAACCGCCTTACTTTCGCAGGTTTTCCGTGATATCCCACAAGGCGTCTGCCGCATCCATTGTGTTCTCTTCCGACGCCGCCAAATCCCCCAAACTTACCACGCCGCACAGTTTGTCGTTTTCTACCACCGGCAGTCTGCGCACTTGCTGTCTGCCCATAAGGTGCGCCGCCACAGATACATCCATATCCGGGGTTACGGACAGTATCCGCCCGGTCATCACTTCCCGCACCTTTGTCTGGGCCGGGGAGAGATTACCCGCTATGCAACGGGTTACCAAATCCCGGTCCGTTACCAAGCCGCAAAGTTTTCCGCTGTCGCTGCACACCGGAAGAAAGCCTATATTATAATGTGTAAGCGCGCGGGCCGCCACTTCCACCGATTCCTCCGGGTTGATTTTCACTACATCCCGGCTCATAATTTCCCGTACCTGCATAATACCTCCTTCTCCCCGAAATGGGGGATACCCGGGAATTATGGGCAAATAATTCTTTTTTTATACATTATAATATGGTAAAATTATGGTAAGATTCGGATAGAAAAATGGTAGTATATGGGTGAGGGGGGATTTTTGTGGAAGACAGACAGATTATTTTGTTATTGTTTAACCGGGCGGAGACCGCCATTGGCGCGCTTTCCCAAAAGTTCGGAAGCCGCCTGCAACACATCGCCTTAAACATTTTAGCAAACCACCACGACGCGGAAGAAGCGGTGAACGACACCTATCTTGCCCTTTGGAATGCCATTCCGCCGAAAAACCCCAATCCCCTATCCGCCTATGTGTATCGCACCGGGCGAAACATCGCCCTGAAAATGTTCCGGACAAACACTGCCCAAAAGCGGGACAGCCGTTACGATTTATCCATAGAAGAACTTGCGGAGATTCTGCCCGGCGACTCTTTGGAGGAGACTTTGGATGCCCGGATTTTAGGGCAGGCCATTTCCCGGTTTTTGGACCGGCTGAAACCGGAACAAAGCGCCGTCTTCTTACGGCGGTATTGGTTTGGTGACAGCGTGAAAGACATTTCCCGGGATTTGGGCGTTTCGGAAAACACCTTATCTGTCCGTCTTTGCCGCATTCGTTCCCAACTGAAAGATTACTTATGTCAGGAGGGTTTTTATGAACCGTAAATTTTGGGAAACCGCATTAAATGAAGTCCGGGATGACCAAATTGCCCGGGCGGCAAACTATAAGAAAAGAAAGAAGTATCCCTACTTCGGCGCAATCGCCGCAATTTTAGCGGTCGCCATTACCTTGTCTGCGATTTTCTCCCCGGAACTGTTTGGCGGCTCCGGGCCTATCGTCACCGCCTACGGTCTGGTAAGCGCCCCCACCTATCCCCAGATGGCGCTCTACCCTGCAGACGAGTCCGACATGGATGCGTATTCTGCCCACTGGGAAAGCACCCGGGAACTTCACAACCAACCCAAAGGGTACGCCCAAGGCACGGAGACTTTTTTTCAAAAGAGCATGGCTCGGTTTTTATCCGACAGTTCCGGGGAAAACAAAGTATACTCCCCTCTGAATTTCTATATGGCGCTGGCTATGCTGGCAGAATCCACCGCCGGCAACACCCGGCAACAAATTCTGAACCTTTTGGGAAACAAAGACATCCAATCCTTGCGCGCCCAAGCGGAACATATGTGGAAAGCCCACTACTGGAATGACGGCTTAAGCACGTCGATTCTGGCAAACTCCCTTTGGCTGGATAGCGCTTACACCTATAATCCGCAAACCGTTAAATTGCTGTCTGAAAATTACTACGCCTCTGTTTTTTCCGGAGATTTAGGCTCTGCGGAAATGACCGCATCTCTCCAGTCCTGGCTTAACGAGCAAACCAAAGGACTTTTGGCGTCACAAGCAAACAACGAAGGGTTTGATGAACGCACCAGTTTGGCGTTGGCTTCTACCTATTATTATAAGGTACAGTGGCTTGACCGGTTTTCCGAAGAAGAAAACACCGAAGACCTTTTCTTTGGCGCAAAGGACAACACAAATACCACCTATATGAACAAAACGCTCCCCTATACCGACTATTACTGGGGCGACACTTTCGGCGCAGTTTCTCTCAATTTGGAAGATGGCAGTCAGATGTGGCTGGTGCTCCCGGACCAAGGCGTTTCTTTGGATGCGGTTTTGCAGGAAGATTCTTTATACTCCCTTATGCGGCAATCCTACGAATACGAAAACCGCAAATCGGTCATTGTGAACTTGTCCGTACCAAAATTTGATGTAGCCGCCGGTCAGGATTTAGCCGAAGGGTTGAGAAGTTTGGGCATAACCGATGTGTTTGAAGAAAATGTGGCCGATTTTTCTCCCATCATTTCCCAAAAAGACGGAGGCTATGTAACCAGTATTTCCCATGCGGCGCGGGTGGGCATTGATGAAGAGGGCGTCACCGCCGCCGCTTACACCGTAATTCTCCGAGCCGGGGCAGGTATGCCGCCGGAAGTGTAAATCGACTTTGTTTTGAACCGGCCATTCCTCTTTATCATTGCGGACAGTAATGGCATACCTCTGTTTTCCGGCACTGTCAACCAACCCTGATGCAACCCTATAAAAACAGTTGCCCCCGGGATGCTCCCCGGGGGCAACTTTTATTCTTCTGAAAGGATGCGGTTCAATGTTTCGTACAGCGGTACTAATTTTTCCAGGAAAGCCAGCGCTCTGTCTCCCAATTCCGGGCCAAAGGTCTCCGGAGAAAAGGATTCTTCCTTGATGCAGGCAATTCCTTTTTTCCACCGGAAGAACTCCGTCAGCCGCGGGTCTTCGCAAGTCTTCGGCTTTTTATATAACTGGGCAGAAACCGGAATCTTCGTTGCCTTTTCCGTTTTTCGAATTAAGGACAAAAAGGCATCCGGGTTGGCACAAATGCTTTTGCGGAACTTATCCATATCTGCCACCTTCGGTTGCCAAAGGAGCAATCCGTAGGAAATACCCTCCGGGCAAATCTCAAAAAACAAGCAGGGATATTCCGCCCACCACTGCACATCTTTGCGGATACAAATCCACAGACTCTCCTTATAGGGCACGCTGGGATGCAGGCGGGCATCCCGGTAAATACGGCTGACTTTCAGCAGATTTCCCGGTTTGTCCTCCACCAAGGAATACAAATGCGCCCCCAGTTCTTTCATGGGGTTATAAAGAGCGTTTACATAGTCGCTTTTGTGGGCGGTAAACCACTCCCGGTTGTTATTCATTCGGATTCCCCAGAGGAAATCCACCGTTTCCGGTGTAAATCCCTCAAACATAATTTCTCCTTATCTGTGCTCACCCAGGAAGAATAAAGCCAGGGTTCCCGGGCCGGAATGGGCGCTGATAACTGCGCCGGTGTAATAATAGAACACATCTTTTACGCCATACTTTTCTTTCAGCAGGCTCTCTAAATATTGGGCGTCTTCTTCACAGTCGCCATGGCAAATAAAGACGGTGTCGTTGGCGCCGGCAATGCCGGTCTCCCCCACTTTTGCCGCAAGGGCCTGAATGGACGCCTTTCTGCCGCGGGTTTTGGAAACGTTTACCAAGTGGCCTTCGTTGTCCACGTGAAGAACGGGCTTGATTTGCAGCATCGTACCGGCCAAAGCCGTAGCGGTGCTAATTCGACCGCCTCGTTTCAGATACATCAAATCGTCTACGGTAAACCAGTGGCTAATGTGCATTTTTTCCGTTTCGCACCAGCGGTACAGTTCTTCCAGTTCCATTCCTGCATCCCGTTTTTGGCAGGCGTAATACGCCAAAAGTCCTTGACCGAGGGATGCACACAAAGTATCCACAACGAAAATTTTTCTGTCGGGATACATTTCTTTCAATTCTTCTGCCGCAATCACCGCAGACTGATATGTGGTGCTCAAACCGGAGGAGAAAGCCAGCACCAGGGCATCCTTTCCCTCTTTCAGCGCCGGCTCAATACCGGCGCGCCATTCTTCCGGATTCACGGCGGAGGTGGTGGCTTTTTCGCCTGCGCGATAACCGGCGTACAGTTCTTTCAGCCAAGCCTCGTCATATTGATTATAATTGACATCACGGTAACGCACTGTCAGCCGTACCACATTCAGGTTCAGTTCCTTATACATTTCCTCCGGCAGGTCGCAGCAGGTATCCGTAACAATTTGATAGTTCATATGTTTGCTCCTTATCATAATGTTGTCGGTAAAAGCATATCAATCCGGAGGGCCTCACACCACCCCCGGCTGCGGGAATCCGGGCTTTTCAGTATTCCCACGGTGGAAAAACCGCTCTACCAACAGTAGAGTCTGCTATTTCGCCTTCGTTTTACCTGCTGTAAAACTGCCAAAGAACAGACACGCCCACAAAAACAGGCTGATAATATAATATTGCCCGCAAACCATAGGCGCAGACACCAAAAGCAAAATCTCACTGAAAACTTTTCCCGCCGTCGGTGACATATTCACCGACACAAAGGTTAACACCAGAAAAAGGAGCGTCAGCCCCAAAGAGCAGGCAGAGAGGATGCGGATTGTCAAAATCCCCTTTCGGTTTCCTTTCTTTCCGGCGTTTATGAGCAAAATCACAGGTGGCACAAAAAACGCCACCGCTGCAAGCACCAGTGCCGCTTTCCCCAGTCCTTGCGCCGAAGAAATCGTTCCCAGGCCTACGCAGAGAATATACAGCGTCCCCCACAGGGCATACAGAATTTTTTCTTTCATAATATACTCCTTTGCGTTTCTGCTTTTATTTTACCCCCAATCCGAAAAAAAGCAAGAAAGAAAAATTTCTTGCCAACCGAGTTTGTAACTGATATAATAGGAAAAAACTCGAAAGGATGTGTCCTTCCATGAAATGTCCCTTTTGCGGTGACCAGGAGAGCAAAGTTGTAGACTCCCGCCACAGTGAAGACGGCAGCAGTATCCGCCGCCGCCGGGAGTGCCTTGCCTGCCAACGTCGGTTTACGACTTATGAAATTGTGGAAAGCCTTCCCATTATTGTAGTAAAGCGCGACGGTTCCCGCCAAGCCTTTGACCGGAATAAAATCCTCAATTCTATGGTGCGGGCCTTTGACAAACGTCAAGTTTCCGTTTCCGAACTGGACCGAATCACAACGGAGATTGAGCAGACCATTCAAAACACGCTGGAACGGGAAGTCAGCACCGACAAAATCGGAGAAATGGTTATGGAGCGGATTAAACCGCTGGACGAAGTTGCCTACATCCGGTTTGCTTCCGTTTACCGCCGGTTCCAGGATGTGCAGACCTTTATTTCCGAAATTGACAAATACTTAAACAGCAAATAAGAAAACCTCGCAGAGGAATCTCTGCGAGGTTTTCTTCCCCCCTTGACAAAAACGGGAAAATATGGGTATAATACAGAAACTGGCAAAGAAGAGAAGAGTATGTCCCGGAACCGTTCAGAGAGCCCCGGTTTGGTGGGAAGGGGTACGCAGAAAAGGACAGAACATGGTCTCGGAGCCGAACTGTCGATAGGTAGGCAGTTCCGGGTACGCCCGTTATCGCGTTATGAGGCAGATTTTTCTGCGAAACAAGGTGGTACCGCGTCAATTTTGTCGCCCTTGATGGATTCAAGGGCGATTTTTCATTTTTAGGAGGCACATTATGGAAAAAGGAAAGTTTTATATCACAACCCCGATTTACTATCCCTCTGCCAAACTGCATATCGGCCACACCTACTGTACCGTGGCTACCGACGCCATGGCTCGGTTCAAACGGTTGCAGGGCTATGACGTGCTGTTTTTAACCGGCACAGATGAGCACGGCCAAAAAATTGAAGACAAGGCAAAAGAAGCCGGCGTTTCCCCCCAGCAGTATGTGGACCACATCGTTGCCGACGAGGGCGGTGTTTTGGATTTGTGGAAACTGATGAACATTTCCAATGACAGGTTTATCCGCACCACCGATGATTACCACGTCGCCGCCATTCAAAAGATTTTCAAAAAAATGTATGAAAACGGCGACATTTATAAGGGAAAATATGTAGGCAAATACTGCAAACCCTGCGAGTCTTTCTGGACAGAGAGCCAGTTGGTTGACGGCAAGTGCCCGGACTGTGGCCGGGAAGTGCAGGACGCCGAGGAAGAGGCTTATTTCTTCCGTCTGAGCAAGTATGCCGACCGGGTGCAGGATTTGCTGGAAAACACCGACTTTTTAGAGCCCCGCAGCCGGGTGCACGAAATGGTGAACAATTTCATCAAGCCGGGCCTGGAAGACCTTTGCGTTTCCCGCACCTCTTTCACCTGGGGTGTGCCGGTGGACTTCGATGAAGGTCACGTGGTTTACGTTTGGATTGACGCCCTGTTTAACTATATGACTGCTTTGGGCTATCAAAACGACAAATATGATGACTTAAACCGATACTGGCCTGCAGATGTGCATTTTGTGGGCAAAGAAATTGTAAGATTCCACGCCATTATCTGGCCGGCTATGCTCATGAGCCTGAACCTTCCTCTGCCGAAGAAAGTCTTCGGTCACGGCTGGCTTTTACTGGACGGCGGCAAAATGAGCAAGTCCAAAGGCAACGTGGTAGACCCCTATATTTTGGCGGAACGTTTTGGCGTGGATGCGCTGCGGTTCTTCCTTCTGCGCTCCTTCCCCTTTGGCAGTGACGGCAACTTCTCCAACGAACTGCTGATTTCCACCATTAACACGGATTTGGCCAACGATTTGGGGAATCTGGTTTCCCGTACTGTTGCGATGGCGCAGAAATACTTCGGTGAAAAACTGCCCCTTACCCAAGAAGAAAATCCGGAGATGGACAAGGAACTTTTGGATATGGTTTCCGGTTTGCGGGATATTTACGAAACACAAATGGAAAGTTATGCTTTCCAAAACGCCTTGGCTGAAATCTTTAAGGTGATTTCCCGGGCCAATAAGTATATTGACGAGAACGCCCCTTGGGTGTTGGCAAAAGACCCGGAAAAACATCCCCGGCTGGCAAAGGTGCTGTATAATCTTTTGGAAACCGTTCGGATTTGCGCCGGTCTGCTGACGCCGTTTATGCCGGCAACCAGCGAAGAAATCGGTAAGCGCCTGCAAAATGCGGATTTGTCTTGGGACAGTTTGAATGTGTTCGGAAAATTGCCGAAAGACGTGGCGCCCGTTGCCGGCGCGCCTCTGTTCCCCAGAATTGATATGGAAAAGGAACTCAAAGCCCTGGAAGAAATGAGCAAGCCCCAGTCGGATATCGAAATTGAGCCCTACGGGGAAGAATGTGTGGATTTTGACACCTTCTGCAAGAGTGATTTCCGGGCGGTAAAGGTAAAGGACTGCCAGCCGGTGAAAAAGAGCGAAAAACTGCTTTGCTTCACTTTGGACGACGGTTCCGGAAAAGACCGGCAGATTCTCTCCGGTATCGCCAAATTCTACAAACCGGAAGAACTCATCGGCAAGACACTGGTGGCAATCACCAACCTGCCTCCCCGGAAAATGATGGGGAAGGACTCCTGCGGAATGCTCATTTCCGCAGTGCATACGGAAAAGGGAGAGGAAAAACTGAACCTTTTGATGGTCAGTGACGAAATCCCCGCCGGCGCAAAACTTTGCTGATAAAAAACGCCCTGAGAGTCTCCACTCAGGGCGTTTTTTATGTATGGCAGACAGAATATTAAAAATCAGGTTTGATTTTTATCAGATTTGTACACAATCTTTCTATGCTATCTGCCATTCGTATCTTTCCGGAGATACCCTTGATAGCAGATTGTTTTTATCCTTTGCGGTCGTCACTGCTTCGGATTTTACGATTTGCTATCCAACAAGAGTTTTTCCCGAAAAAAGGGGAATATTCTGTTAAAAAAAGGAAATTTCTTCTTGATTATCACAAAAGTTTTTAGTATAATGTTTTTTGATGTTTTTTAAGGATGGACTTTCTTATGAAAGGTGCAAAACTACTGATATGGCTAACCCAGTTGGGCCTTTCCGTGGCTGTGCCCATGGGCGGTTTTATCCTGGTTGCCCTGTGGCTTCGGTCCCGCTTTCATTGGGGCGCTTGGGTCATTGTCGTTGGGGTAGTTTTTGGGCTGGTTGGCGCAGTGGACGGTTTGCGTAACTCCCTTAAAATTATGGAGCAAATGAGCAAAACCGAAGACGAAACCCCGCCGCCCACCGCCTTTGATACCCACGAATAATTTTGGGAGGCAAAGAATGGACAGTAGAAAAATGGTTGCTGTACAAACCATAGTGGTGTCCGCCGGGCAGGCGGTTGGCCTTGCACTGATGTGCGGCGTGTTTGCTTTGCTTCACCGGTTCTCCCTTCCGGTTTTGTGGGGAGGCATTGTGGGAAGCCTTTTATCCATCTTAAACTTTTTTATAATGGCAGTCAGCGCATCTTTGGCGGCAGACAAAGCGGAAAAGCAGGATGTGCAAGGTGGGCAAAAACTGATGCGCCTTTCCTATTTGGGACGGATTATCGGTCTTTTTGCCATCTTGTTTATCTGTGTGAAAAGCGGATATTTTAATCTGTTTTCTCTGCTGATTCCCCTTTTGTTCGCCCGTCCCAGTTTGACGCTGTACGAGTTTTTCAGAAAGCCGGGGGATAAAAAAGAATGAATGTAAATGTAACCGGCGCCTATATCTACTTTACAATCCCCATTTTTGGGGGAATTGACATCACCCAGACCACTGTGTCCTCCTTATTGGTGACGGTGTTTTTGTGTGTGGCCTGCGTGTTATTGGGGCGCAACCTGAAAAAACGGCCGCAGGGCAAGCAGGTGCTTGTGGAAAAGGGCGTTATGATGCTTCACAATATGGTGGTGGAAACCATGGGCCAGCACAACGCCCACTGGACACCCTTTATCGGCACACTGTTTTTAAGCAGTATTTGCGGCAGTTTCATCGGTCTAACCGGTTTTTTCCGTTCCTCCACCGCGGACTTGAGTTGTACGCTGGTGTGGGCGGTAATGGTCACCGCCATTATCTGGTATCTAAACATTAAAAGCAACGGTCTGCTGGGTTGGCTCAAAGGTTTTACGGAACCCATTGTGGTTATGACACCTATGAACATCATTTCGGAAATTGCCCAGCCGGTATCTATGGCCTTCCGTCATTTTGGAAACGTAGCCGGCGGCGGCGTGATTACCACCATTTTATATACCGCCTTGAGTATGGCCTCCGCTTTGGTAATGAATTTGATTACCGCCAGCGGTATTGCGGTATCCATTGCCCTTTTGGCGGTTGCCGGGGTTTTGCTTTTCCTTTGGATTCGAAAAAAGAAAGCAATTTCCCTGATTTTCGCAATCATAACCGGTGTGCTTGGTCTTTTAGGCATTTTGCAGGTTACGGGGCTCGTTTCCGGCGTGCCCATTCTGGCGTTGGGAATTCCCGCCGTGCTTTCTTGCTATTTTGACCTGTTTTCCGGTTTTGTGCAGGCTTACGTTTTCAGCCTGCTGACCATGGTTTATATATCCAACGCCTGCCCTGCCCCTGCAGAGCGGTGATAAAATACAAATTCTTAGGAGGAACAAGTTATGGATTTAGGATATGCGATTTTGAAAGCCGGATGTGCCATTGGCGCAGGTCTGTGTATGGGTATCGGCGCTATCGGCCCCGGTATCGGCGAAGGTAATGCCGTCGGTAAGGCTCTGGAAGGTATGGCACGTCAGCCGGAAAGCGCCGGCACTTTGCGTTCTACCATGATTATGGGCTGCGCCATTGCAGAAACCACCGGTATTTACTCTCTTTTGATTTCTTTCCTGATTTTGTTTGCGCTGAACTAAATCTCCTGCCACAATCAGCAGGAAAGGAGCGACAAAATGAGGTTTGAAGAATTGTTGGGGATAAACCCCTGGACAGCAATATTTGTCCTTGCCAACACATTAACTATCTTTTTCGTTGCGAAGAAATTTCTCTTTAAGCCGGTTATGGATATGATTCAGAGCCGGCAGAAAGAAATTGACGGTATGTACTCCGATGCCCAAAACGCAAAGGACAACGCCCTTGCTATGGAAGCGGAATACCAACAGAAATTATCTGTTGCTACCCAGACCGGTGAGCAGATTGTAAAAGAAGCCACCGCCCGGGGACAGAGCCGGGAAGAAGAAATTCTTCGCCAGGCGCGACAGACTGCCGATGCTATGGTGGAAAAAGCCAGCGTGCAGATTGCTATGGAAAAGAAGCAGGCGCTCAACGACGCCAAGGACGAGATTTCCGGAATGGCAGTCGCCATCGCAGAGAAAGTGTTAGGCCGGGAAATTTCACAGGCAGACCACAAAGACCTGGTGGATGCCTTCATTTCCGATTTGGGTGAAGAAAAATGACGCAAATCGGAGCAGCCTACGGTCAGGCTCTATATGATTTGGCCGCGGACGAAAAAATCGCAGACAAGGTTTTGCAGGAACTTTTGGCGCTGAATGCCGGATTTTCCGCAGAGCCGGACTTTTTGCAGTTATTGGCCTCCCCCGCCTTGCCCAAGCAGGAACGCTGTGACATTTTGGGGCAAAGTTTCGGGAAAAAAGTTCACCCTTACGTGCTGAACTTTCTGCAAATTCTTACAGAAAAAGGCTATATCCGCACATTCTCACAATGCGTGCAGGCATATGAAAACGCCTATAACCAGGCCCATAATATTTTGCCGGTAACCGCCCAATCCGCCGGGGAACTGACCTCGGAGCAGAAAGCGCGGCTGACAGAAAAACTCTCTGCCATTACCGGCAAGACCATCGCCCTGACCTGCCAGGTAAACCCGGCGTGTTTAGGCGGTGTGCGGTTGGATTTTGACGGAAAACGGGTGGACGATACCGTTGCTCACCGTTTGGAAAGCATCCAAACGCTCCTGAAAAACACCGTACTTTGAAGAAAGCAGGACTTGCTATGGAATTAAAACCGGAAGAAATTACAAAGATTATTCGCAGTCAGATTAAAAACTATCAAAGCAAATTGGAAACCAGCGAAACCGGCGTTGTTATTTTGGTTGGCGACGGTATTGCCCGGGTGTCCGGCTTAAGCCAGTGTATGGCGGGAGAACTGATTGCCTTTCCCGCAGACGTGTACGGCATGGCCCAAAACCTGGAAGAAGATACGGTTTCCGTTGTTATTTTAGGTTCTGACAGTTTGATTAAGGAAGGCGACGTAGTCCGCCGCACCGGAAAAGTCGTTTCCGTGCCGGTTGGAAGCGGTATGATCGGCCGTGTTGTTGACGCTTTGGGCCAGCCCATTGACGGCAAGGGCCCCATTGAGGCGGAAGATTACCGCCCCATCGAAATGCCTGCCCCGGGAATTTTGGACAGAAAGCACGTCAGCCGTCCTCTGCAGACCGGCATCAAAGCCATTGACTCTATGATTCCCATTGGCCGCGGTCAGCGGGAACTGATTATCGGCGACCGGCAAACCGGCAAAACCACCATCGCCACCGACACCATTGTGAACCAAAAGGGCAAGGATGTCATTTGTATTTACGTTGCCATCGGTCAAAAACGTTCCACCGTTGCGCAGTTGGTGGAAACCCTTACTCTGTCCGGGGCTATGGATTATACTTTGGTGGTATCTGCCACCGCATCGGAACTTGCACCTATGCAATATATCGCGCCCTATACCGGGTGCACCATCGGCGAGCATTTTATGCATCAGGGAAAAGACGTTTTGGTGGTCTATGACGACCTTTCCAAACACGCGGTGGCATACCGCGCCATCTCCCTTTTGATTCGCCGGCCTCCCGGACGGGAAGCCTACCCCGGCGACGTGTTCTATCTCCACTCCCGGCTTTTGGAACGGGCCGCCCAACTTTCCGAAGCAAAAGGCGGCGGCAGTTTAACCGCCCTGCCCATTATTGAAACCCAAGCCGGTGACGTTTCCGCTTACATTCCCACCAACGTCATCTCCATTACCGACGGCCAGATTTTCCTGGAAAGCGAACTGTTTAACGCCGGCGTTATGCCTGCGGTAAACCCGGGCATTTCCGTTTCCCGTGTTGGCGGTGACGCCCAGATTAAAGCAATGAAGAAAGTAGCCGGCTCACTGAAACTGCTGTATTCCCAGTATCGGGAACTGCAGTCCTTTGCCCAATTCGGTTCAGACTTGGATGCAGACACCAAATCCCGTCTGGCTTTGGGCGAGCGGATTGTTGCGGTACTGAAGCAGAAAAACAACGCCCCCCGGGATGTTGCCCATCAGGTGTGTATGATTTACGCCGTTACCAAAAACTATTTGCAGGATGTTGCGGTAGAAGATGTGCCTGCATTTGAAGTACGGCTGGAAGAATTGCTGGAAACCCGTTATCCGCAAATCCTTCAGGATATCCGGCAGACCGGTGTTCTCTCTCAGGATACAGAAATCTTGTTGCAGGAAGCCTTGTCGGCTCTGCTTACAGAAATCAAGGCGTAAGGAGGGAAAAACATGGCCGGTGTTTCCTCCAAGGAAATTAAAAATCGCATCCGGAGTATGAAGTCCACCCGGCAGATTACCAAAGCCATGGAAATGGTGGCTTCCTCCAAATTGCGCCGGGCGCAAACCCGGGTGCAAAACTCCCGCCCTTATTTTGAAACGCTTTATCGGTGTATTGGACAGATTGCCGCCTCCCATCCTCAATCTACTGTACCCTATTTGCAAGAAAACCCCAATGCCCCCACCGCTGTTGTTGTCATTGGCGGTGACCGGGGTTTGGCCGGTGGCTATAACGCAAGTTTGCTAAAAAAAGCCCTGGAAGAAATGGAAAATGAGAAAACCCAAGTGCTTCCCATCGGCAAAAAAGCCCTGGAGTATTTAGAGGGCAAAGTTTCCATTTCCAACAAGGATTACGCCATTGCGGAAGACATCTCTTTGGGCGACTGTTTCACCATTGCCAAGCAGTTGTGCCGGGATTTCCGGAAGGGAACAGTGGGAAAACTTGTGATTGTTTACACCCATTTTCAGTCTGTTTTGGTGCAGACCCCCAAATCCGTAACCCTTTTACCTCTGCCGCCCCTGCCCCGGGAAGAAATCGGGGAAGTGCTGTATGAGCCGGACGCGGATACGGTTTTGCAAACCATTGTCCCGGAATATGTAGGCGGTGTATTATACGGCGCTTTGTGCGAAAGCCGGGCGGCAGAACAGGCGGCAAGGCGCACCGCTATGGATGCGGCCACCCAAAACGCCGACGAAATGATAGAAGACCTTAATTTGAAATACAACCAGGCCAGACAGGCCGCCATCACCCAGGAAATCACGGAAATTATTGCCGGCGGTTGATGGATTACAAGGAGTTGATTCCATGTCTGAAACAAAAGGAACGGTAACCCAGATTATGGGTCCGGTTCTGGATATCCGGTTTCCGGATGGGGCTCTGCCCAAACTGCTTTCCGCCATTGAAGTATCCTTTGGTGAAAAGTCTTTGGTAGCAGAAGTTGCCCAACATATTGGCGACAACGTGGTCCGTTGCATCGCTATGAGTTCTACCGACGGCTTACAGCGGGGCGCCGCTGCCGTGGATACCGGCGCGCCGATTCGTGTGCCGGTGGGTGAAGAATGTTTAGCCCGGGTGTCCAACCTCTTGGGACACCCCGTTGAGGAAAAAGACGCCCCCCAAACCCAGGAGCGCTGGCCGATTCACAGAAGCGCCCCTGCCTATGCAGACCAACAGCCGGCAACGGACATTCTGGAAACCGGCATTAAAGTTATCGACTTGATTTGCCCCTATGCAAAGGGCGGCAAGATCGGTCTGTTTGGCGGCGCGGGTGTTGGTAAGACTGTTCTGATTCAGGAACTGATTTATAACATTGCCACCGCCCACAACGGCTACTCCGTTTTCACCGGTGTTGGCGAACGCACCCGGGAAGGTAACGACCTTTACTATGAAATGGCTGAATCCGGCGTTTTGGATAAAACTGCCATGGTCTTCGGTCAGATGAACGAACCCCCCGGAGCCAGAATGAGAGTCGGTCTCACCGGCCTTACCATGGCAGAATATTTCCGGGATGTTAAGCATCAGGATGTGCTTTTATTTATCGATAACATCTTCCGTTTTACCCAAGCCGGTTCAGAAGTTTCCGCCCTTTTGGGACGTATGCCCTCCGCCGTTGGCTATCAGCCCACTTTGGCTACGGAAATGGGCGCGTTGCAAGAGCGAATCACTTCCACAAAAGACGGTTCTATCACTTCTGTTCAGGCTGTCTATGTGCCTGCTGACGACTTGACAGACCCGGCTCCTGCTACCACCTTTGCCCACTTGGACGCTACCACCGTTCTGGACAGAAGCATTGCTTCTTTGGGTATTTATCCTGCGGTGGACCCCTTGGATTCCACCTCCCGGATTCTCTCCCCCCAAATTGTTGGGCAGGCCCATTATGAAACCGCCCGGGATGTACAGAGAATCCTCCAGCGGTATAAAGAATTGCAGGATATTATTGCCATTATGGGTATGGATGAATTAAGCGAAGAGGATAAAATCACCGTTGCCCGGGCAAGAAAGGTTCAGCGATTCCTCTCCCAGCCTTTCCACGTGGCTGAGCAATTTACCGGCTATACCGGTGCCTATGTGCCACTGAAAGATACCATCCGTTCTTTCCGGGAGATTATTGACGGTGCTTATGACCATATCCCTGAATCCTACTTCCTGTATAAAGGCAGTATTGACGACGTGGTGGAGGCATATAACGCAGACCGGAAGGAGGCTTAATTATGGCCAATTTCCCTTTAAAGGTTGTCTCCCCCGACGGCGTGAAGTTTGAAGGTATGGTAGAACGCCTGACCCTGCGCACCACTTCCGGTGATATGGGCATTTTAGCCGGTCACTGTAACTGCGTTGCCCCGGTGGGAATGGGCCGCGCCACTGTGGTCACCCAAGGGCAAACCCGCTATGCCGCCTGCATTGGCGGTATGGTCAGTGTGTTAGGAGGCAATGTTACCCTGACCCCCACCACCTTTGAGTGGGCGGAAGAAATCGACTTTCCCCGGGCAGAACAGGCAGAAGCAAAAGCCTTGCAAACCCTGGAGAAAAAAGACGCTTCCCAAGAGGAAATCCGCTTGGCCCAAGCCAGACTGCGCCGGGCGCTGGTGCGTAAAAGCGTATCCCAAAACAAGTAATTTGGGGCATCCAGCGCATAAAACATAGATAAACCCAAGGGGGACGGATTTTCCGTCCCCCATAATTTATCCGCAAAATGAAAACCGTAAAACCCAAATTTCTATTGCGTTTTGACGGTTTCCGTTTCCTATCCCTCCAGTCTGGGGGCAGAGGGGGCGGAAAGACAAGCAATCCGCACTCGTCGGCGTACATTGGTACGGTAGAGTGCGGATTGCGCAGCAAGTCAAAACACTATATATGCAGATATTAAAACGTAGGGAATTTGCCAATTCTTCCGCAAAATGAAAACCGTAACATCCAAAGTATTATTGCGTTTTGACGGTTTCCGTTTCCTATGCCCCCAGCCTGGGGGCATAGGGGGCGGAAAGACAAGCAAACCGAAGGCGTAGGCGTACATCGGTACGTTAGTCCTTCGGTTTGCGCAGTAAGTCAAAATATGATTGAAAATCTTCTTAAAATGCAGGCAATTTTAAGTTTCTGTAGAACGTCATAAACTGCAACATTAAAAAGTGCTAACCCGTTTTGACGGTTTCCGTTTCCTATGCCCCCAGAAGTTAGCGAGTGCTTTTATCGTAGGGGATACCTTCTGCCTTGGGCGCTCTGGACTTCTTGGACGTGAAGAACAGAACCACAAGGGTAATCACAAACGGCAACATCCGATAAATGTTGGGGTTGATGCCGGCATCTTTCAGCGCGCAGATGCCGTCGCCGTTAATATCAATGGTAGAATAAGCGGCGGCAATACATTTGCAAAGGCCGAACAAGAACGCCGCCAATGCCGTATTCAAGGGTTTCCAGTTGCCGAAAATCATAACCGCCAACGCAAGGAAACCAAAACCTGCCACTTCACCGGTGGATGCGCAGTTGGCAGTAGTCAAAGCGAAGACAAAGCCGCCGATACCCGCCAATGCGCCGGATATTGTCACGCCGGCATAGCGCATATGATACACGTTGATGCCCAAAGATGCCGCCGCCTGGGGATTTTCGCCGCACGCCCGCAGGCGCAGGCCGAACCGGGTTTTATAAAGGATAACAGACAAAATAACATACAGAGCAATGCAGACATAGGTGGTCAAGTATACCTTATGCAAAAAGGTATTGCCCAAAATGCCCAAGTCTGCGGTTTTCTCGAATCCGAAGTCCGTTTTCTTCAGCATAAACCAGGAAGCCGCGTCGCCGGTGAACATATTTAGGGTATTTTGCCGGCTGATAATGTTAATGAGGAACAGAACCAGCGCAGGGGCAAGCAAGTTCAGCGCCGTACCGCCGATGGTCTGGTCGGCTTTCAGGTTAATTGCCGCGAAACTCAAAAGCAGGGAAAAGATTGCGCCCATAACGGCAGAAATCGCCATGGCAATAAACATCAGTCCCTGGCCGGAGTCCGGGGTGAAAAGTTCCGCTTTTTGGAAAAGGTACACCGTTAGCACGCCGATAAATGCGCCAAAAATCATAATGCCTTCCAGCGCCAGGTTGATTACGCCGCTGCGTTCCGCAAAAATACCCGCCAGCGCCACGATCAAAAGAGGAATGGTGTAAATCAGCGTTTGTTGCAACAGAAAGGTCATTTTTGCGCCTCCTTTCCCGTATTGCCTTTTTCTTTCTTCTTGCGGCTGAGCCACAGTTTAATGATTAAGGCAAAGGAACTCAAATACACAATAGCCGAAATAATAATATCTGTGATAAATTCATTGTATACCGTGTATGTCTTCAGTTGCTGACCGCAGATGTTCAGCATGGACATAAAGATTGCCGAGAAGACAACGCCGATGGGATGGTTGCCTGCCAAAAGCGCCACCGGGATCCCGTTAAAGCCCGCCGCCGGCAGACTCTGGTAGGTTGACCAGTAAAATTCCGTGTTGCCGGACAGATAGTAAAGCGCCGCGCCGCCACCTGCCAGCGCACCGGAAATCGCCATAGAGAGCACAATGTTTCTCTTATCGTTAATGCCGGCATACCGGGCGGCGTGCCGGTTGCTTCCGCAAACCCGCAGTTCGTAGCCCAAAGTTGTTTTTGTCATCAGGATATACACCAAAACAGCAAGACCGATGGCGACCAAAATGCCGCCGTTTACCTGGGAATTGGGGAACACCTTGTCCAGTCCCATTTTTGCCGTTGCCACGGCGTTTGCCGTAGTGGGTTTAATATAGCCGATTTTGCCTGCGTCTGCGGCATTTTTCAGGTTTCCGATGTCAAACAAAAGCGTTACCAAGTTTGCCGCTATCCAGTTTGTCATAATGCAAGCCAGCACTTCGTTGATATTGCGGGTGGCTTTTAACAAGCCGGGGATTGCGCCCCACAGCGCGCCGGCAAGCATACCTGCCAGAAACGCCAAAACCCAAATTGCCCAAGCCGGCAAAACAGTAGTGGGAATGGAAAGGGCAACATACAAACTGGCGCAAGTGCCCATTAGATATTGGCCGGCCGCGCCGATGTTAAAAAGTCCGGTCTTAAACGCAACCGCCACAGAAAGGCCGGTCATCAAAAGCGGTGTTGCCCGGAACAGCAAATTTCCCAAATTGGTGGGGTTAAATCCAAAGGTCAATGCGCCGGCGGCATTGCGCCCGGTACAGAACACACCGAAAAACACAAGAGAAATTCCGTCCAAAGCGCCTTGCAAAGAAATATCCTTGCTGAAAACGCCTACAATGGCAACGATAATCGCGCCAAAGACAAGACCAATCAGAATGGACAAAACCGAGGCTATGACCGTTTTTTTGCCGTCACTACCGGCTAAAGTTTTCTTCATGCCTTATTCCTCCCTCTTGTCCCGCTTTGCGCCTGCCATATACAGACCCAACTCCTGAACCGTTGTCTTTTCCGGTATCAGTTCGCCTACAATTTCGCCCTCGTACATTACCAGTATCCGGTCAGAAAGGCTCATTACTTCATCCAGTTCCAAACTTACCAACAGCACTGCCCGTCCGGCATCCCGCTGGGCCACCAGTTGCGCGTGCACAAATTCTATGGCGCCAACGTCCAATCCCCGGGTGGGCTGGACCGCCATAGTCAGCGGCGCTTCTCTGTCCAGTTCTCGGGCAATAATCGCCTTTTGCTGGTTGCCGCCGGACATGCTCCGGGTTGTTGTTTGCGGGCCTTGTCCGGAACGCACATCAAATTGCGTAATCAGTCCCTCGGCATATTCCCGGATATTATCCCGGCGAATAAAGCCGTGTTTTTGGAATCGGGACTGTTTATAGGTCTGCAAAACCATATTGTTTTCCAGCGTATCATCAAGCACCAAACCGTGCTTGTGCCGGTCTTCCGGAATATGGCTCATACCCGCTTCACTGCGTTTGCGAATGGGGGCTTTTGTAATGTTCTTACCCATCAGCGTGATATTGCCGGCCACAACTTTTTCCAGTCCGGAAAGTCCGTAAACCAATTCCGTCTGTCCGTTGCCGTCAATACCGGCAATACAGACAATTTCTCCCGCCCGCACCTGGAAAGACACATTTTTTACTGCGTTATTTTTGTGCAATTTGGAAGCAACGGTGAGATTCTTTACGTCAAGCACCACATCCGTCGGTTTTGCCGGCTCTTTTTCCACCTGCAACTGTACCGGACGGCCTACCATCATATTGGAAAGGGTTTGCTTGTCCGTATCCTTAATATCTACTGTGCCCACCAGTTTGCCTTTGCGCAAAACCGTACACCGGTCAGCAACCGCCATAATTTCGTTTAACTTATGGGTAATGAACAAAATGGATTTTCCCTCCCGGGCAAATCCCCGCATAATCTCCATCAGTTCATCGATTTCCTGGGGTGTCAGCACCGCCGTAGGTTCGTCGAAAATCAGAATTTCATTGTCCCGGTAGAGCATCTTCAAAATTTCTGTACGTTGCTGCATACCTACGGTGATATCTTCCACCCGGGCATCCAAATCTACACCCAGTTTATACTTTTCCGAAAGTGTCTGAACCTTTGCCCGGGCGGCCTTTTTCTGCAAAAAGCCCACTTTCGTATCTTCAGCGCCTAAAATAATGTTGTCTAACACGGAAAATACTTCCACCAACTTAAAGTGTTGGTGCACCATTCCGATATCCAGAGCCGTGGCATCATTGGGGTTGTTGATTTGCACCACTTCTCCGTTTTTCTTGATAACCCCTGCCTCCGGCTGATATAAGCCGAAAAGCACGGACATCAGCGTGGATTTCCCCGCGCCATTTTCTCCCAGCAAGGCGTGGATTTCTCCCTTGCGAAGTTGCAAAGTAATGTCGTCATTGGCGACAATGCCGGGGAATTCTTTGCGGATATTAAGCATTTCTATGATGTATTCACTGCTCATAGATACCGTTACTCCCTTCCAAAACACAATTTGCGCTTTCTGTGTTTATTATACTCATACCAAATAATAATTGCAAGAAAAAAACGTATGTTCCCCGGTTTCGGGAGAAAAGAAAATATTTTCCCCTCTATTGCACAAAAAATTGTTGACAAACTTTATGTTGCGTGATACTATATGCAGGCGGTTAAATGACCGCAACCGTATATGCGCGAGTGGTGGAATTGGTAGACTCGCTAGATTCAGGTTCTAGTGTTCACTGCGGACGTGCGGGTTCAAGTCCCGCCTCGCGCACCAGAAAAAGCACATCCGAAAGGATGTGCTTTTTGTTTTTGCCAAGAGCGAGATTTGAAAAATTAAAACTAGTATGGCCGAGCGTTGCTGCCGATCCTGCATCTTCCCGTAGCGAAGATGCAAACCATGCTATATGTGGATCTTTTGAAGGACGTAAGACACTAATGTTTTTTATCACCCATTATTCGAGAAAAAAGTAGCGATTGGAACGATTTTTTTCTTTACAATTTACTGGTAATTTAGTATACTATGCTGGAATGTGTTGTTTTCATTTCATATGGAAATACA
>JAZOXE010000189.1:0-6145 GCA_045659525.1 Faecousia sp.
GGCAGCAATAAGGACCGTTGGTACTGTGGTTTTACCGGATACTATACGGCTGCGGTTTGGAGCGGTTTTGATACGCCGGAAGTTATTTATACAACCGGTAGTGTAAACAACCCCTCTGCATATCTGTTCAAAAAGGTTATGGAACCGCTACACAGCGGTAAGAGCAACAAAGCGCTTTACAACAGCGGGAAATTGGTGGGCGTAACGGTTTGTTTAGATTCCGGGAAACTGGCAACTGATGCTTGCAAAAACGATATCCGCACAGAAGGTAGTTTCACTCGGGTGGCGTCTGCCGGTGTTTATCCAGAGGACATTCCTCAGGAATACTGCGATAAGCACGTAACTGTAGAATACTGCTCCGGTGGTGGTGTGGCAACCCAATACTGCACCAACTTTGCCGCAGTTGACCCCAATGTAAAACTGTCCCAAAAGGGACTTGTGAAAATGACGCAGCAGGATCTTACCGAAATCCTGCAGGCAAAGCCCTATAATTTAGGCTCTCAATATTTCCGTGATGATTATGTGTGCGCTGTGGATAGTGACGGCTCAGATAAAAAGTGGAATGGATTTAGCGGTGGCGTATCCAACGATGGTTCTCCCTACTTGGTATGTCAAGAGCATACCCAGGAAAAGTGGGAAGCCTATCAGTCCCAAAATCCTGTGACACCGGGACCGGAAACCCAACCGCCGGTGACACCGGTAGGGTAAAAGACAGCAATTAAGGAGCAACGTATGATTTGGATTTCCGATGAATGGAAAGACTATGAACTTTTAGATGCAACTGACGGAGAACGGTTGGAGCGGTGGGGAAACCATATTTTGGTGCGCCCGGACCCTCAGGTGATTTGGAGTACACCCCATACCCACCCGGCGTGGAAACACTACGACGCCCGGTATATCCGTTCTTCTACCGGTGGCGGCCGCTGGTCGGAGCATCATCTGCCGGAACGGTGGCAGATACGTTATAAAGACTATTTGACTTTTAACGTAAAACCTATGAATTTTAAACATACCGGCGTTTTTCCGGAGCAAGCGGCAAACTGGGATTTTATCCGGGAGAAAGTCAGCAATGCCGGACGGCCGGTGCGTGTATTGAATCTCTTTGCTTATTCCGGCGGCGCGACTTTGGCGGCGGCGGCAGGCGGCGCAGAGGTTTACCATGTTGACGCGGCCAAAGGTATGGTAGCGTGGGCAAAGGAAAACGCAGCCTCTTCCGGACTTGCGGACAAACCCATTCACTGGATTGTGGATGACTGCGGTAAGTTTATTCAGCGGGAAATCCGCAGAGGCCGCAGATACGACGGCATTATTATGGATCCCCCCAGTTACGGACGGGGACCCAGCGGCGAGATTTGGAAGTTGGAAACCAGTTTCTATCCTTTCTTGCTGGAAGTAGGGAAATTGCTTACAGAGAACCCCTTGTTTGTCATTATCAATTCCTATACTACTGGCCTTGCCCCCTCGGCAGTCGGGTACGCGTCAGATGCGGTATTTGGACCGCTTCACGGCGGAAGTACTGCAGTAGGGGAGTTGGGTCTTCCGGTAACCACTACCGGTCGTATGCTGCCCTGCGGCGCTGCAGGCAGATGGACACCCTGACACCCATAAACACAGATATTTAACGGCTTTTGCCGCATTTTGCTTTCCTTGTCTTGTGTCGAAGGAGGAAACATATTTTGAAACAAGCAATTTGTGTAGAAAATTTATCCTATACCTATCCGGGCGTGGACAACACGCCCGGCATTGCCGTATTTGAGGATTTGTCTTTAACGGTGGAGGAGGGCAGTTTTGTTGCCATTCTTGGCAGTAACGGCTGCGGGAAATCCACTCTTGCAAAGCATTTTAACTCCATTTTGTTGCCTTGCGGTGGTAAGGTCAGTGTTTGGGGTATGGATACTGCCAATGCAAATAATTTAATGGCGGTACGCAAAGCGGTAGGTATGGTGTTTCAAAATCCGGACAACCAGATTGTTGCCAATGTGGTGGAAGAAGATGTGGCATTCGGTCCGGAAAATTTGGGCGTTGCCCCACCGGCGATTCGCAAGCGGGTGGATGAAGCGCTGAAGCAGGTCGGTATGTATGAATTCCGGGAACACGCCCCTCACTTACTGTCCGGCGGTCAAAAACAGCGCATTGCCATAGCCGGTATCATTGCTATGGAACCCAAATGCATTGTTTTGGATGAGCCTACGGCTATGCTGGACCCCCAAGGCAGACGGGAAGTGCTGGAAACCGTATCCCGGCTGAATAAAGAAAAGAAAATAACAGTTGTCTTAATAACCCACCATATGGAAGAAGCCGCTTTGTGCGATACTGTGGTGGTGCTGGATCGGGGCAAAATTGCTATGCAGGGCACAGCAAAGGAAGTATTCTCCCAAGTGGAGAAACTTCACAGTTTGCGTCTGGCCGCACCGGATACGGTGGAATTGTGCTGGCAACTGAATCAGGCGGGGCTAAAGTTGCCCCTTGACCAATTATCAACACAAGATTGTGCGCAGGCACTTTATGATTCTTTGAAGGCCTGACCGCAGGAGGAATGAACGTGGCACCTATTTTACAGGTACAAAACTTACAACACATATACAGTGTGGGGACACCTTTTCAACATACCGCGCTCAGTGACATTTCTTTCCAAATTGAGCGTGGGGAGTTTGTGGGGGTGATTGGCCATACCGGTTCCGGTAAATCCACCTTGGTACAACACCTGAACGGTTTGCTTAAACCCACTTCCGGTAAAGTGTTACTTGATGGTAAAGATATCTGGGCAGATAAAAAGATTACCCGGGAAAGCCGTTTTCGGGTGGGGTTGGTGTTTCAGTATCCGGAGTATCAACTCTTTGAAGAAACGGTGTATAAAGACATCGCTTTCGGTCCTAAAAATATGGAACTTGCCCAAGAGGAAATTGACCGCCGGGTGAGAGAAGCGGCAAGTTTTGTAGGCGTAGAACCGGAGCAGTTAGAGGTTTCACCCTTTGATTTGTCCGGCGGACAAAAGCGCAGAGTGGCCATTGCCGGCGTAATTGCTATGGAACCGGAAGTGCTGATTTTAGATGAACCCACAGCAGGCCTGGACCCGGAAAGCCGGCTGGAGATTCTGAAGAATATCGATGACTACCGAAAAGCAAAAAATGCCACCGTTTTAATGGTCACCCATTCTATGGCTGACGTAGCCAAAATGGCAAGCCGCCTTTTGGTAATGGATGGCGGGCAATTAAAAATGGACGATACAACGGATAAGGTGTTCCAAAATGCCCAGACACTGGTGGAAATGGGACTGGATATTCCTCCGGTTACCCAGGTGTTTTTGAAACTGAAGGAAATGGGACTTTCCGTAGAGCCGGCCTATACCATGGAGCAGGCGGCAAATCAAATCCTCCGGCTGAAAGGAGGAGAGGGAAATGCTTAAAGACATTACTTTGGGACAGTACTTTCCCGGAAATTCTCCCATACACCGGTTAGACCCCCGGACAAAACTGATTTGGCTGGTTGTGTATATTGTTGCCTTGTTTACAGCCGGCAATTATGTTTCCTATGGACTGATTTTCCTTACGCTGGCATCGATTATCTATGTGTCACGTATCCCGGTGAAATCCATTGTCCGCGGTATGAAACCGCTGGTATTCATCCTGCTTTTTACCGGTGTTCTGAATCTGTTTTTCACTGAAGGTGAAACTGTTTTGGTGCGTTTTTGGGGGCTTACCGTAACGGCGGAAGGACTTCAGCGAGCCATTATGATGGTGGTGCGGATACTGATGCTGATTGCCGGTACATTCTTGCTGACATACACAACATCTCCCATCTCTTTGACCGATGGACTGGAGTCTTTGCTCTCTCCCTTAAAAGTGATCCGCGTGCCGGTGCACGAACTTTCTATGATGATGTGCATTGCCCTGCGGTTTATCCCCACTTTGATTGAGGAAACGGATAAAATTATGAGCGCGCAAAAAGCCAGAGGCGCAAATTTTGAAACCGGAAATCTGCTGAATCGGGTGCGATCGTTGGTGCCGATTCTGGTACCGCTGTTTATCAGCGCATTTCGCCGCGCAGATGAACTGGCGACGGCTATGGAGTGCCGTTGCTATCAGGGCGGCGCAGGAAGAACAAAAATGAAACTGTTGCGGTATCACCGCGGGGATTTAACGGCGTTTTTATTTGGCGCAGTGTTGATTGCCGCCGTGGCGGTACTTCGGCAGTTCGGCTTGTGAGGAAGACATGCGTAATATAGCCTTGTTTTTAACCTATGAAGGAACAGCCTACCACGGCTGGCAAATACAAAAAGATTTGCCTACAGTCCAACAAACACTGGAAAAGGCGATATCTATGGTAGTGGGACACAGTGTCCACGTTACCGGGTGCGGAAGAACGGATGCCGGCGTACACGCAAGGTGTTATGTGGCAAATTTTCGCACCGAATCCACCATACCCACAGAAAGACTGCCCTATGCCTTAAATACCCACTTGCCGGCAGACATTGTGGTAAACAAAGCCTTTGAAGTGCATGAGGGGTTTAATGCCATCGGTTCCTGCGCCCGGAAGGAATACACATACCGTATCTATAATTCCAGAGTTCGGGATCCCTTTTTGGTAAACCGTGCTTGGTTTTATCCTGCCCATCTGGATGAAAAAATTATGCAGCAGGCGGCGAGCCAATTTGTAGGCACGCATGATTTTGCCGCGGTACGCAGTGTGGGAACGGATGTTAAATCCACAGTCCGAACCGTATACTATTACAACGTAGAACGCAAAGGCAATTTGATAGAACTGAAGGTGTGCGCCGATGGTTTTCTCTATAATATGGCGAGAGCTATGGCCGGCACAGTGGTATATGCCGCAGAGGGGAAATTCCCACCGGAGGAAATTGGAAATATTCTGCGTTCCGGCAACCGAACAGCCGCAGGGCCCACTGTACCTGCCGGCGGACTTTATATGACGCATTTATGGTATGATGACGGTGTGGAGAAATTCGAGTATCCCTGTCCGGAATTTGAAAATTCATAAATTGTTCTCGTATTCCGGGGAAAACTGTGGTATAGTACCCCCAATGGGAAAGGTAGTGAGATTATGCAACCGAAATTGTGTACAAAGTGTAAGAAAAATATCGCCGTGGTGTTTATCACCAAAATGGAAAACGGCGTTGCAATGAATGAGGGATTTTGCTTAAAGTGCGCCCGGAGTCTTGGTATACCGCAAATTGATGCGGCAGTAAAACAGATGGGTTTTTCTGAAGATGATTTGGATGCATTGAGCGATGAAATGAGCGGAATGTTCGCCCAGGAAGAAATGGGCGACGAAGAGGAACCGGACAGAAGAACAGCAACGTTTCCTATGTTGAACCAACTTTTTGGCAGTTTGGGACAACCGGGGAAAGAAAATCTCCCGGATAATGCCAAGGAAACGAAGGAAGAGGAAACGTCTCGGAAATCCGGCAATAAAAAGCATAAATTCCTGGATAGTTACTGTCTGGACCTTACCGGCAGAGCCCGGGAGGGGAAACTGGATAAAGTAATTGGTCGGGATGTGGAAACAGAGCGGGTAATTCAAATCTTGAACCGCCGTCAGAAAAATAACCCCTGCTTGATTGGTGAACCCGGTGTGGGTAAAACCGCCATTGCCGAGGGACTTGCCCAGCGGATTGTGGCAGGAAATGTGCCCTATAAACTTCGGGATAAAGAAGTATTCTTGCTGGATTTGACTTCCTTGGTAGCAGGTACCCAGTTCCGGGGACAGTTTGAAAGTCGTATGAAGAGTTTGATTTCCGAAATCAAAGCCTGCGGCAATATTATCTTGGTAATTGATGAAGTTCATAATTTGGTAGGCGCTGGTGACGCAGAGGGTTCTATGAATGCTGCAAACATTCTCAAACCGGCTCTTTCCAGAGGGGAAATTCAGGTGATTGGCGCTACCACCTTTAATGAGTACCGTAAGCACATTGAAAAAGATGCGGCATTGGAGCGCCGTTTCCAGCCGGTTAGTGTTTCGGAACCCACAATCGAGGAAGCCTGCCAGATTATGCAGGGAATCGCCAAAAGTTACGCAGATTTCCACGGCGTTAGCATCTCTCCGGAGATTGCCCGCCAGTGCGTTGTTTTGTCCGAACGGTATATCTCCGACCGGTTTTTGCCGGATAAGGCCATAGACCTTTTGG
>JAZOXE010000190.1:0-2191 GCA_045659525.1 Faecousia sp.
GCTACGCCGCTGGATATTTAGGAGATAGCTATGAAAGGTATCGTTTTGGCCGGAGGCTCCGGAACGCGGTTGTACCCCCTGACTAAGGTGACATCCAAACAGTTGCTTCCTGTTTATGATAAACCTATGATCTATTACCCCTTGTCTGTACTGATGAGCGCAAAGATCCGGGATATTTTAATTATTTCCACCCCTCAGGATCTTCCTCGTTTTAAGGAATTGCTGGGTGACGGGCATCAGTTTGGTTTGAAACTCAGTTACGCAGAACAGCCGAAACCGGAAGGTCTTGCCCAAGCTTTCATTATCGGTGAAGAATTCATCGGCAATGATTGTGTGGCAATGGTACTAGGCGACAACATTTTCTCCGGTCACGGTCTGAAAAAACGTCTGTACGCCGCTGTCAGAAACGCCAAGCATGGCAAAGGCGCCACTGTTTTCGGTTACTATGTAGATGATCCGGAGCGGTTTGGTATCGTGGAATTCGACAAGGACGGTCACGCCGTTTCCATCGAAGAAAAGCCGGTACATCCCAAGAGCAACTACTGTGTCACCGGCTTGTATTTCTACGACAACGATGTTGTAAAATACGCCAAAAATTTAAAGCCCTCCGCCCGCGGCGAATTGGAGATCACCGATTTGAACCGGATTTACCTGGAGCAGGGCAAACTGAATGTAGAACTGCTGGGTACCGGCTTTACCTGGCTGGATACCGGCACGCACGAGTCTCTTGTGGAGGCTACCAATTTCATTATGACCGTGGAAAACCATCAAAACCGTAAAATCGGCTGTTTGGAAGACATCGCCTATATGAACGGTTGGATCTCCCGGGAAGAAGTTGAAGCCGTGATCAAAGTTTATAAAAACCAGTACGGCAGATACCTGCAAGATGTGCTGGACGGCAAGTATATCGATGTTCTCCGGGACAGAAAGAGATATGAGGAACTGACGAAATGAAAAAAACCATTATCGTAACCGGCGGCGCCGGTTTTATTGGAAGCAACTTTGTTTTTCACATGCTGGGCAAATATCCCGACTATCGGATCATTTGTCTGGACAAACTGACGTATGCCGGCAATCTTTCCACTTTGAAAGATGTAATGGGCAACCCCAATTTCCGTTTTGTGAAAGCCGACATCTGTGACAGAACTGCAGTTTATCAGTTGTTTGAAGAAGAGAAGCCGGATGTGGTGGTCAACTTTGCTGCGGAAAGCCACGTTGATCGTTCTATTGAGAATCCGGAAATTTTCCTGCAGACCAACATTTTAGGTACGCAGGTGTTGATGGATGCCTGCCGCAAATATGGAATTGAGCGCTATCACCAGGTCTCCACCGACGAAGTTTACGGCGACCTGCCCCTGGACCGTCCCGACTTGTTCTTTACCGAGGATACCCCTATCCACACCAGTTCCCCCTACTCCTCTTCCAAGGCCGGCGCAGATCTTTTGGTTATGGCATACCACCGGACTTACGGTCTGCCCGTAACCATTTCCCGCTGCTCCAACAACTACGGTCCTTATCATTTCCCCGAAAAATTGATTCCTTTGATGATCGCCAATGCATTGGCCGACAAACCTCTGCCTGTTTATGGGGAAGGCCTGAACGTCCGGGACTGGCTGTATGTGGAAGACCACTGCAAAGCCATTGACCTCATCATCCACAAAGGCCGTGTTGGCGAAGTATATAACATTGGCGGTCACAATGAGATGAAGAACATTGACATTGTCAAGATCATCTGCAAAGCATTGGGCAAACCTGAAAGTTTGATCACTTACGTGACAGACCGGAAAGGTCACGATATGCGTTACGCCATCGATCCCACAAAAATCCATACCGAACTGGGTTGGCTTCCGGAAACAAAATTTGTCGACGGTATTCAGAAGACCATTCAGTGGTATCTGGACAATAAGCCTTGGTGGGAGGAAATCATTTCCGGCGAATATCAAAACTATTACGAAAAAATGTACGGCAACATCTGAGATTCTGTTAAACTGCCGGGCAGCACGCTGCCCGGCAGTTATTTTTTATCCGGTTCTCCACTTTCCCAAAACCGCCAAATACCGCTGTTTTCCTTGACTTTCCGGGTATTATGAACTATAATGTATTAAACTCGATAATTCTATGCCTATCGCTTTCTGTATCCTTTTTAGGGCACACTTTTATAACACACGAAAGGACGGGGGTTTTATGAAAA
>JAZOXE010000191.1:0-1863 GCA_045659525.1 Faecousia sp.
TGTTCCTATCGGTACGTTCTTGTCCGGCGGTTTGGATTCCAGCTTAATTTCCGCAATTTGCGCCGGAAAACTACTGGAAAGCGGTGTCCAACTTAAGACCTTTTCAGTAGATTACGAAGACAACAATCGGTATTTCATTCCCGGAAAGTTCCAGCCCAATGCCGACAGCAGTTATATCACGATTATGCAAAACGCACTAAACAGTGAACATCACGAAACTGTGTTAAAACCGGAAGATTTACTAAACTGTCTTGAACCGGCGACCCAAGCGAGAGATTTACCCGGGATGGCAGATGTGGATTTTTCATTACTGGCATTTTGCAAACAAATTCGCTGTGAAGTGAAAATGGCGCTTTCCGGCGAGTGCGCCGACGAAATTTTCGGCGGGTATCCATGGTACAGGGATCCGGAAGTTCGGTCATTTCAAGGCTTCCCATGGGCCCAAAATACAAGACAGCGCATAGAAATGCTGCACCCTGATATACACAGGTCTATTGCGCCCAATGAATTTATACAGGATTGTTATCAGCAGACATTGCGCGAATGCGATATACTGCCGGGAACACCGCCGGAGGAAGTTAGAATGAAGGAAATGGTCAACCTAAATCAAAAATGGTTTATGCAAACGCTCTTGGAACGCAAGGACAGGATGAGCATGGCATGTGGATTAGAGGTCCGTGTGCCGTTTTGTGATTACAGAATTGCAGAATATCTATACGGTGTCCCATGGAAATACAAAGATTACAACAATCAAGAAAAGGGACTTCTTCGACACGCAATGGAGGGGGTCCTCCCCAAGGAAGTTCTTTGGCGTAAGAAGAGTCCCTATCCCAAAACATACGATCCGCGCTACTTGCAGTCAGTTACTTTTTTGCTGCAACAACTCCTTGAGAAAAAAGATGCACCGGTGTTTGCCTTGCTGAACAGGCAAAGCATCGAAACACTGTTGCGCGATGATTTTACCTGGCCGTGGTACGGGCAGCTTATGAAACTTCCGCAAACAATTGCCTTTATTCTGCAAATTAACTATTGGTTAGAAACATACAAAATCAACATCTCATAGCTTTCCATTGCATACTATTAGAAACCAGGTCCCGGACACTGCACATTGGTCCGGGACTTTTGCTATTATTTCCAATAATTCACTAAAATGCTTTGAACTTTTAGATAAAATGATAATTTTTGTCCTGCGTATTGTTTTTTATGATAAAAGGTGATAGTATAGATAAATAAATTTCGTCATACACTGGGATTCAATAAAAACCCAAAAGGGGAGGAATCTGTTTGAAAAATGTGATTGTACTTGCAGACGGAATGGCCGATCTGCCCATTGAACAGTTGGGCGGCAAAACCCCGCTTGCCTACGCTTCAACACCCTGCATGGACGAACTGGCCTGTGGTGGCACAATGGGTATGGTAAAGACTGTACCCGATTCTATGAAACCGGGCAGTGATGTAGCCAATCTTGCGGTTTTGGGATACGATCCCCTCCGTAATTATTCCGGTCGATCTCCGTTAGAAGCGTTGAGCGTGGGTGTTTCCATGAAGGACACAGACGTTGTGTACCGCTGTAATCTGGTCACATTGTCAGAAGAAGGGGACTATGCTGCAAAGACTATCCTTGATCACAGTTCCGGTGAGATATCCACACAGAATGCCGATATCTTGATGGATGCTGTCCGCCAGGCATTTCAAAACGAAGAATTCCGTTTTTACACAGGCACCAGCTACCGTCACATTACCGTTTGGGATAACGGTGAAATTCTGGATTTGGAGCCACCTCACGACCATTTAGGACAAGTGATTGGGCCGTACCTTCCCAAGCATCCGCTGTTTATTGAGATGATGGCGAAAAGCTTTGAG
>JAZOXE010000192.1:0-1713 GCA_045659525.1 Faecousia sp.
GAAGGGAACGTGGTGTCAAACAGGAAGAGCTGGCAAAATTTGTTGGCGTAAGCATCCAGGCTGTTTCCAAGAGGGAAAACGGCGGCGTTCCGGACACTGAGCTGCATCCTAAAATAGCAGATTTCTTTTCCGTTTCCATTGATACACTATTTGACCGTTCCGTTGTCAATTATGCCGATCTGCAAAGAACAATCATTCAAAAAATCCAGGCGGCTCCACCACATCAAAAATTTAAAGACGCATTTTCCCTATGCTGGGATCTGGAACGTTCTTTGATGCCTATTCCTATTTCGAAGGATGGCACGCCGTTGGGTGGGAGCATAGAAGATTTCGAAAAAGGACTTGGAGAGTTGCAGCAGCGCCACTCCTTCGTTTGTACCGATCACGGATTCACAAGAATGGGGATAGCGAACCGGTTGCAGTATTTTCTGCTGGTGCCGGGAATCATTGACGCGGAAGTAGCTTTCTTGGGGCGTGGTGGTAGCAGTAAATACATCGAATTTTTTACAGATCTCGCTAACCCAGATTTCTTCAACGCCTGTATTACGATGTATAAACGGACAAGTACAAATGCGTTTACATCTAAACTACTAATGACTGCATGTAACTTAACTGCTGAAAAGGCTACGGAAGTTCTGCAGTTATTCGGAAAGTACAATCTTGCGGCAAAAACAGAATTCGAAGAAGACAATGGCAATATGCAAACAATCTACAAGTTCATTCCCCGCCCTCCTTTTATCGCTTTGATGATTTTTGCCCATGAGATGATAGTACCGCCGCACTCCTTGGCTTATACATCTAATACACGGACCAAACCGTATCTGAAATAACAGAAAGTGAGGTCATTATGAAATCTTTAATTATCTTATTGCAGCTTGCGATAGTTATTTTTCTGCTTGTATTGCTGCGATTTTTGCTGCAGCGAATCCGGCTGTATTTTCAATTGAATCGCTTTGCGAAGAAGTACGGTTTTCGTTGCCAAATTTTAAAGAAGACGTTTTTCCTTCTATTCAATAAGAAGAACGGAAGCAATGTGCTTTTGGAATCCGACAGTACTGTTTACAATGTCCGTACCTTTGGTTTACTCAGGAAGCACTGCGAGATTCATTTTTGGCATATAAATGAGTATTCCAAAACATGGTATTTTTTGCGGTCTGGATTTGTTGCCGCGCAACCCATCGGTAAGACCAATGCTGAAAAACGCAGGCAGTTAGGCGACTTTCGCGTAGAAGCGCCATTAAACCTATCTGCCGATAAGGAAATAATACCGATTCTGCTTTTAGCTCCGACAAACGCGCCGGTTCGATTGACCAAAATGGATGCAGTTCAAGTCGTCGACTTAAGAGCTGGAGATAAAATTGACGATGTCCTTTTTGCTGACCTGGACTTTATGTTTCGGTTCATCTGCAAGCGGGAAAACAAAGATATTTAAGTATGCCAAAGACCGGCGCGGGTTATCCGCGCCGGTCTTCTTGTCGAATTTCTAAATATCAAATGAAATCCGTTTGCCTTTTATTTGGGACTGTGGTAAAATGAGATAAAACACAAGATTCATTCAGCAGAGGGATTGAGCAATGAAAAAAATACTGACTTACACAATCGAAAACAGAATTCTTAAGAAACTCACCTTAAGCAAATGCGTGGACAGCGACATCATCCGGACAACCGGCCGTTTGATTGAATTGAAAGGAAAGCTTTATCTTGCGTTGGAGA
>JAZOXE010000193.1:0-6814 GCA_045659525.1 Faecousia sp.
AGAGTCACCTTCCACGTTATACAGTTCACGCACTGCTGTATCTTTACTGCGGCAATCCACAAATTTTTGTACCCGATTGGCAATATCCACTTTGGCGGAAAGATTTTTTTTGACATTTGTCCTGGTCTTTTCTGCACTTTCACGGGCTCGCTTGTTCACCAAAATCTGTTCTGCCGCTTTATCCGCATCTTGCTTGTTTTCCAAGAACCAAATTTGGAATTTGTCGCGGAAAAATGCCGTCATCGCCTCTTGGGTAAATTTTGAGTTTACAGACTTTTACGTTTGGTTTTCAAAACAACCAATAGTTGAAAAACAGTTGGTTACCATTACCAGGCAGTCCTGAACGTCTTGGTAAATGATTTTACTCTCATTTTTGCTGTACTTGTTGTTATCCCGCAAGTACTTATCAAAGGCTGCCGTAACACCCAATCGCACTGCTCTGTCAGGACTACCGCCATATTCCAGCCAAGAGGAATTGTGGTAGTATTCGATATGGCTGACTTTTTTGCTAAAGCAAAATGCGGCCGTAATTTTTAGTTTCATTTCCGGACGGTTTTCTGCATCCCGACCGCGGCGTTCTGCTTCCCAAAAAACAGGCATTGTAAACGCATCATCGCCCACAATCTCTTCTACATATTGGGTAATGCCTGCGGGGTAATAGAACTCCTCTGTTTCAAACCGACTGCCTACTTGATTACGGAAACGAAATGTAATTCCCTTATTTACAACCGCCTGCCGACGCAGCACATCCCGATAGTATTCTGCCGGAATATTGATGTCCGTAAACACTTCTTTGTCCGGTTTCCAACGGAATAAAGAACCAGATTTTTTACGATCAGCAGGCTCCTTTTTCAAGCCGCCGATGTTCTTACCTTTTTCAAAATGCAAATCGTACCGGTAACCGTCATAGCGAATTACCGCATCAAAAAATTCGGAGGTATATTGGGTGGCGCAAGCGCCTAATCCGTTCAGGCCAAGAGAGTACTCATAGTTATCCCCGTTTTCATCGTACTTGCCGCCGGCATAGAGTTCACAGAAAACCAGTTCCCAGTTGTATCGCTTTTCTTTTTCGTTATAGTCAACAGGGCAACCACGACCAAAATCCTCTACTTCAACAGAAAGATCTTCGTATCTTGTGACAATTATGGTATCGCCATATCCCTCTCTTGCTTCGTCAATCGCATTGGAAAGAATTTCAAATACTGCATGCTTACATCCTTCCAAGTCGTCGGAACCAAAAATGACTGCAGGACGTTTCCGGACACGAACCTCATCTTTCAGTGCCCGGATACTGGCGTCTCCGTATCTTTCCTGTTTATTTTTAGCCATATCTATACCTACCAACTTCATATTTTTTTACTCGTATATTATACGCAATTTTTCTTGTAAAGTCAACCAATCCCCGGTCCTTTCCCAATACGCAAACAGCCCTCCCGCGTTTTTGCAGGAGGGCGTTTGATTAACCGTGAAGTCTCTTCTTTCTGGGAAGATCTGTAGGTTCCATATTTAAAGCTTTTCCTTGCTGAAGTCCGGCAATACCGTCTACTGCGTTTGCTTTTTCTCCACGACATACTGGACAATTGCAACGAGATTCGTAATTTTGAGGTTCTGTATAGGTCGTTATCACGCCCTCAAAATTACGCAGTACTGTCTTTCGAGGCGCTTGACTTAATACATAATTGGGCATAACCGGAATTTTTCCGCCGCCACCGGGTGCATCCACAACAAAAGTAGGAACACAAAAACCGCTGGTATGTCCCCGCAGGGCTTCAATAATTTCAATTCCTTTGCTTACCGGGGTACGGAAATGGGACAAACCGAGACTTAAATCGCAAGCATAGATATAGTAGGGACGAACACGGATTTTAACCAATTCGTTTACTAATTTTTTCATTACGTGTACGCAATCGTTTATGCCGGCAAGAAGTACGCTTTGATTCCCCAACGGAATTCCGGCATCCGCCAGCATTGCGCAAGCCTTAGCCGATTCCGGCGTGATTTCATCCGGATGATTAAAGTGAACATTCACCCAAATGGGGTGGTACTTTTTCAACATATTGCAAAGTTCCGGTGTAATTCTTTGAGGCATAACCACCGGCGTGCGGGTTCCTAAACGAATCACTTCAACGTGGGGAATTTTCCTCAGCGAGGAAATGACATACTCCAACATCTCATCTGTCTGCATAAACACATCGCCACCGGAAACAAGAACATCCCGAACTTCAGGATGATTGCGGATATATTCAATGCAGGCATCGATTTGTTCCCGGGGAAGCGCGCTGTCAGTCTGACCAACCATACGACGCCGTGTACAATGTCTGCAGTATGCGGCACAGCAGTCGGTAATTAAAAACAGAACCCGGTCAGGATAGCGGTGCGTCAGCCCTTTTACCGGAGAATCCGTATCTTCATGAAGGGAATCAGCATCTTCTTCCGGCGCGAAATACAGTTCCGCTTCCGTAGGTACCGCCTGCTTGCGAATGGGATCGTCCGGATTATTAAGGTCCATCAAAGACAAATAATAGGGCGTAATCGCCATACGGAATCTATCAAGGCAATTTTCAATACCTTTTTCCTCTTCCGGTGTCAGTACCAAATATTTTTTCAGTTCTTCCAGTGTTTCCACACGATTGCTCGCCTGCCACTTCCAATCATCCCACAAAGACTGGGGTACATCAAAAAAAAGGCCATTGCGTGTATTCATAAGAGATTGCCTCCGGATTCTATCATCTTTATCTAAAGTATATCATATTAGATAGGGGCGCAGGTGTCAAGTTCTTTCACTACTATCTGCTGTTTTTAAAAATAAACAGTTTGCTGGCGGCATAGTTCATAACAACTACCGCAACAGTAATGATTATTTTCATAAGATTGCCACCCAAATCAAGAACATCTACCGTCAGGAAAATCAGCCCGGTTTCCACCGCACCCGACACCGCCCGGCAACCAATGAATTTTAAAAACTGGGGAACGGCAACTTTGGGTGACCAATCCCGACTATGAAATACAAAGGGTTTGTTGGTCACAAACGCCAAGAGAACCGCCGCAAACCAGGCGATTGCATTACTAACTGCACCGGAGTAATGAAGCAGATTGTGAAACGGATAATATACGGCAAAATTGGCAATTGTGGTGATAATGCCAAAAAAAGCATAGATAGCAAAATCTTTGTGCTTTTTCAAAAATGCCATATATCTCCCCTCTTTCACTATGTATTTAAGAGTTTCTCCAATGCCGCAAGTTTTACACAGATGCAAAACACTTCCATTGCTTTATTTAGTTCTTCCACCGGGGGTAAACTGGGCGCAATACGGATATTGCTGTCATTGGGATCAATTCCGTACGGGAAGGTAGCACCGGCGGGCGTCATTTCAACGCCTGCTTCCTTACAAAGGGCAAGCGCGCGTTTCGCAGTGCCGGGCATCGCATTAAAGGAAACAAAATAACCGCCTTTCGGACTGGTCCATTCACCAATACCGCAGGGTTTTAACTCTGTTTCCAGTGCATTGAGAACTGCGTGGAATTTGGGTTTCATAATTGCGGCGTGGCGTTTCATAATTTCCAGTGTGTGCGCTTTGTCCTTCAAATACTTTACATGGCGCAACTGATTGACTTTGTCATAGGAAATTGTTTGCACGCCATAGAGTTTCGAAAGATACGTAATATTCTTGACAGAAGATGCCATAACCGAGATACCGCCGCCGGCAAGGGTGATTTTGGATGTGGACGCAAACTCATACACCATATCCGGATTTCCGGCCTTTTCACAAGCAGAAATGATGTCCGGGAAAGGTACGAACTCACCGTCAAATTCGTGGATGCAATATGCGTTATCCCACATAATGGCAAAATCTGGTGCCGCAGGTTTCAGATTGGCAAAACGGCTTACTGTTTCTTCGCTGTAAATAATACCGTCGGGATTGGAATATTTTGGCACACACCAAATCCCCTTTACTGTAGCATCTTTTACCAATTCCTCAACCACATCCATATCCGGTCCGGTTTTTGTCATAGGTACTGTTATCAGTTCTGCGCCAAAAAACTCTGTTATTCGGAAATGTCTGTCGTAACCGGGGCTGGGGCACAAAAATTTTACCGTTTCCTCTTTACACCAAGGCTTTACACTGTTGGCAAGGCCATGGGTATATGCTCTGGATATCACATCGAACATCAAATTCAAACTGGCGCTACCGCCAACAAAAGTTTGTTCCGGTCGGCAGCCCAATACATCTGCCCAATATATTTTTGCGCTGGGTATTCCGGCAAGTTCTCCATAATTGCGGGAATCCAGATTACCGTCAAAACAGTCTTCCGGTGTTTTCAAAACTTCCAGAATATCGCTAACCGCATCCAACTGTTGCTTCGCCGGCTTACCTCTTGCCATATTAAGGTTCAAGTTTTGGCCTTTACAAATTTCAAATTTTTCCTTTACTGCGGCATACTCCTGCTGCAGTTGCTCTTTTGTACGATTCGTATAAGTAACCATCGTATCCCTCCCATTAAAGACTATTAGATGTATTATACATTTATTTTCTTAAAAATGCAAGAAATTACGCAAAAACCATTATGCTTCTCTGATTTGTCCTCTTTGTACAATGAAAAATGATATCTTTTGTTAAAATTATGCAAAATCATTCTTGCTTTTTTTGTTGTTTTGGAATACTATTTATAGTGAGATAATTTATAGCAACATACAATTTCCCATATCATCTCGCAAAAGGGAGTGACGCAATGAAAAACCTGAACATACCTGAAATTTTCGGCTGTGACGTATTTAACGAATCCGTTATGAAAGAACGTCTTGCTCCGGATATCTACAGCGCATGGAAACAGTGCGTAGATAACGGCATCGCGCTGGAACTGAATGTTGCCAATCACATTGCTGAAGCCATGAAGGTTTGGGCAATCGAAAAAGGCGCAACCCACTATACCCACTGGTTCCAACCTATGACCGGTATCACTGCCGAAAAACACGACAGTTTTATTGCTCCTACAGACGACGGCAAAGTGATTATGGAGTTTTCCGGAAAGTCTTTGGTGCGCGGCGAACCGGACGCATCTTCTTTCCCTTCCGGTGGCTTGCGGGCAACTTTTGAGGCTCGTGGATACACCGCTTGGGATCCATCCTCTTTTACTTTTGTAAAGGACGGTAGTTTGTTTATCCCCACCTGCTTTTTCTCCTACACTGGCGCGGCATTGGATAAGAAAACACCCTTGCTGCGCTCTATCAATGAAGTTTCTAAAGAAGCCCTTCGGATTCTCCGTCTGTTTGGCGATGACACCACACAGCGCATTAACATCTGCGTCGGCGCAGAACAGGAGTATTTCCTTCTTCCAAAGGATTTATATGCCCAACGGGAAGATCTGCGTTTGACCGGCAGAACCCTTTTCGGTGCAGCGCCTCCCAAAGGTCAGGAACTGGATGACCATTATTTTGGCACCATTCGCACCCGGGTATCTTCTTACATGAAGGATTTGGATGAACAACTTTGGCGTTTGGGAATCTTGTCCAAGACCAAGCATAACGAGGGCGCGCCTTGTCAGCACGAACTGGCCCCCATTTACTCCTCCGCCAACAGTGCTTGTGATGCAAACCAACTGATTATGGAGATTATGAAGAAATGCGCCGCAAAGCACAATCTTGTCTGCCTTCTTCATGAAAAGCCTTTCCATGGCGTAAACGGCTCCGGCAAGCATAATAACTGGTCACTCAGCACTGACACCGGCAAGAATTTGTTTAGTCCCGGTAAAACACCTCGGCAGAACGCCCAATTTTTAGTTTTCCTTGCCGCCTTTATCCAAGGTGTGGATGAATATCAGGACTTTTTGCGTTGTACTGTTGCCTTTGCAGGAAATGACCACCGCCTTGGCGCACACGAAGCACCACCTGCCATCATTTCTATTTTCTTAGGGGATGAACTGACAGCGGTTGTAGATTCCATCATTAACGGCACAAACTATAAAGAACCAGAAAAGAGTATTATGCGAATCGGTGTTGACGGTCTGCCTGCCATTCCAAAGGATACCACTGACCGCAACCGGACCTCTCCCCTTGCCTTTACCGGTAATAAGTTTGAATTCCGTATGCTGGGTTCCTCCCAATCCATTGCAGGTCCTAACATAGCCCTTAACACCATTATGGCTGAAGAACTTGGCAAGTTTGCAGACGCACTTGAAAATGCCGAGGACTTTGATGCCCAGTTACAGAAACTTGTTTGCGACGCGCTGACAAAGCATCAAAGGATCATTTTTAACGGAAACGGCTATTCAGACGAATGGAAAGAGGAAGCCAAAAAGCGCGGCTTAAGCAATCTCACATCTACCGCTGAGGCATTGCCTACATATACATCCGAAAAGAACATTAACCTTGTCACAAAGCGGGGCATCTTTACACGGGAAGAATTTTTGGCAAGAAATGAGATTCATTTTGACGCTTACTGCAAGCATGTACTCATCGAAAGCCGCACCTGTATTGATATGGCTATGCATCAAATCCTCCCTGCATCTCTAAAATACTGCAAAACCCTTTGTCACTCGATTCATCATAAGACGGATTTAGGAATATCCTGCAATGCGGAAACTAAACTTAGTAAACGCTTGAGCGCCGCCTGTGATGCGCTTTATGACAATTGTGAGAAACTGCAAAAAGATTTACAAAATGTCCCTGTCGACAATGTGTTGGCTTGTAATTACTGCCACGATGTAATTATTCCCGATATGCAGGCGCTTCGCAAAGAAGCGGACATTTTAGAATCCATTACAGATAAAGCCTATTGGCCTTATCCTACATATTCGGATTTACTGTATTACTAAA
>JAZOXE010000194.1:0-6705 GCA_045659525.1 Faecousia sp.
ACTGCCGTTTGGGTGGCGAACAATCCGGTCACATTATCGTTTCCAAATACGCCACCACCGGCGACGGTATTCTCACCAGTATCAAACTGATGGAAGTTATGCTGGCAAAGAAAACAAAAATGAGCGCCCTTTACGAAGGCCTGACCATTTATCCCCAAGTGCTGAAAAATGTGCGGGTAAAATCCAAACCCGACGCTCAAAACGACCCGGCTGTTCAGGCGGCGGTTCAGGCTGTAGCGGATAAATTAGGTGAAAACGGACGGATTTTGGTGCGGGAATCCGGCACGGAACCGGTTATCCGGGTCATGGTGGAAGCGGACTCCAAGCAAACCTGCCAGGAATGTGTTGACCAGGTGGTAGATGTTATCTGCGCCCAGGGCCACGCAAGAGTATAACCTTTTCCATAAAAACAGCCCAAGGCGTGACCTTGGGCTGTTTTTTTACTCTATTTCTTTTTTCTCCGCGTTCAGCGCATCCACCACAACGTCCGGGTAGGGGTTTACCACCACGGTGCGGTAGGTGTGATATATGACCATTCCCGGTTTCCCGCCGGGAATTTTCTTTACCTGCTTCACCGGGGTGACATCCACCGGAATGTTCTGACCGCCGGCGCTTTGGGCATAGTGCGCGGCTATCTGCGCCGCTTGGGTGACAGTATCATCCGGCGGCGTTTTGCCGCCGCAGGCAATAATCACGTGACTGCCGTGGACTTTTTGGGCGTGAAGCCATAAATCGTCTTTTCTGGCGCTGCGGAATGTCAGTTCCTCATTTTGGATGTTGTTTCTGCCGGCATAGATAGTAAAGCCATCGGTGGAAACAAACTGCATCGGGGGAATCTTCCCCTTTTTCATTCCACTTTTTTCCTTTTCCCGGCGCAAATATCCGCCGTCCTGCAATTCCCGGCGAATTTCTTCCAGTTCCCCTTCGCTTTGGGCGCGCTCCAATTCTTCCAGTACACTTTGCAAATAGGAAAGTTCCTGCCTGCCCAGTTCTATCTGCCGGGTTAATTCTTTTTCCGCAGTCTTCATCCGGGCGTAATCTTTATAGTATTTCGCCGCGTTCTGCTGGGGAGAGAGGGTAGGAGAAAGAGAGATTTCAATTTCACCCATATTTTCATCGTAAAAGTCCGTTACGGTTACTTTGGTTTGACCCTTTTTCATGTTGTGGAGATTGGCGGTGAGAATATCTCCGAATTGCCGCAACCGTTCCCGGTCCATCGCTTCTTCCCGCTCTTTTTCCTGTAGCGCCAATTTCCGGGTGAGCCGCTGACAGAGATTGGTCACGGTTTTGCGCACCGACTGACTTTTTTGCCGCATGGCGTCTTTTCTGTCCCGCAACGTATAAAAACTGTCCAGCAGTTGGGCAAAACTGTCCGCACGGTTGTATTCCCCATACTGCCGCAAGGGGCAAAAGGCAAACTGTTTCGGTGTGCCATCCGGCAAATGATAGACATAAGGCGCCGGGTGATTTAAGTGTTCCCGGAAGAAAAGCCGAAGATTTTCTCCCACTTTCTCCACATCGATTCCGGAAATCCGGGCATCGGTTTCCCCGGCGGCATACAGCGCCGCTTCCCGGCAAATTAGGGGAGAGAGTCCGCCAAAAACATCCATCAGCCGCTCTGCCAAAAGGTCTGCACCGGGTTGGGTTAGTAGGTTTACATAATTTTCTTCTTCTGCCGGATTCGCCTTTTGGATTTCTGCCGGCATCTGATAGTACATTCCCGGAAGCGCCGGGCGGTTGACGGTTTCATCCAGCCCGATTCTTCTTAAGCAATCCAAAATGCGGCCGTCTGCCCCTACAAGATATAAGTTGCAGGTACGGCCCATCAGTTCCGCAATCAGTTTCTTTTGCCCGCTGTCACCTAACTCATCTACACAGTCAAAGGTGAATACCGCGCACCGCTCCATAGGTGGCTGTTCCACATCCGTCAGCCGGGCGCCGGTAAGGTGCTTGCGCAAAAGCATACAAAACATCGGCGGCTGGGCGGGGTTTTCCGGGCTGCTTTGGGTAAAATGCAGCCTGGGCGCGGCGGGATTGGGAGCAAGGAGCAATTTTTCTCTCCCCTCCCGGCACTTCAGGTGCAAAATCACCGTATCCCGGCTGGGTTGGTGGATTTTTTCCACCTTTGCCCCCAGCGCCTTATCCTTGATTTCCCGGAGCACAGCCCCCAGGAAAAATGCATCAAAGGCCATAATCAGTCCTCTTTCATTATCATTTCAAACAGTGTCAGCAAGCGGTCGGTTTGGCCCATTAAATACAGCGCACCAAAGAGCGTTTCCAGCCCCGTGGCTTTGGCATATTGCGCCGGGGTTGCCCCTTTGGGGGCGGCGTGGGAATGGGCGTTTTTTCCCCGGCGGAAAAAGTCCGTTTCCTCCGGTGTCAGATGGGGCAAGATTTTTTCAACCAACTGCGCCTGGGTGGTGGCTTTTACCAGTTGCACCGAATCCCGGTGCAGTGTTTTTACGGTTTTATCCCCCTGGGCACAAAGATATGTGCGGCACAAAAGTTCGTACACGGCGTCACCGATGTGCGCAAGCCCTAAATTGGAAATTTCGTTTACCTGCCGGAGTGTAAACTTTAAGTGAAACAGATTTTCCATTTGCCATCCCTCCGATTTTCTCTATTGTATCACAAATTCTGCCGGCTTAAAAGAGGTTTTTCCTTTTTTGAAATTTCCCTTTGCGGAGGGAAATATTTCGTGCTATAATAGAAAGAAAAAAGGAGATTTCCCATGACCGAATATGAAGTTTTGGTTGAAACCATCAACCCCTGCGGCGGCAGTTCCCACGCAAACCGTGAATTTATCGAAGCAGAAGCGGAAAGTCCGGCGGCTTACGTGGCGCAAAACGGCCGTTTCCCCGTTTTGGAAACCATCGAACACGAAAACGGCGACGTTACTATCGTTACCGGCGACGGCAGCGGAAATTTTGTAAAATATACGTTTAGCGAGTGATATATTATGTTGTTTGATACCCACGCCCATATGGTAGATCCGGTTTTTGATGAAGACATTCACCTTCTTCTTTCCGGGTTGGAAGAAGCCGGTGTCGGTCTTGTTATGAACCCCGGTTGCTGTTTGGAAACTTCCCGGTTGGCGGTGGCGCTGGCAGAGAAGTACCCCTTCGTATACGCCGCCGTAGGTACCCACCCGGACACCGCCCAGGAAGTAAACGAAGAGGTTTTGGAAGAATACAGAAAGTTATGTAAACTTCATTCTAAAGTAAAAGCCATTGGGGAAATTGGTCTGGACTATTACTATGAAACCGTACCCCGGGAAATCCAGCAAAAGGCTTTCCGGTTACAAATGGAACTGGCCCGGGAACTGGATTTGCCGGTGATTATTCACGAACGCAACGCCCATGATGACGGTATGCGGATTGTAAAAGAATTCCCCACCGTCAAAGGGGTGTTTCACTGCTACTCCGGCTCTGCGGAAATGGCGCGGCAGTTGGTGAATATGGGCTGGTACATCGGTTTCACCGGGGTTTTGACCTTCAAAAACGCCCGCAAGGCCGTAGAAACCGCGGAAAGTATTCCTTTGGACCGGATTGTTTTGGAAACGGACTGCCCCTTTATGGCGCCGGAACCTTTCCGGGGAAAACGCAACCATCCCGGTTACCTTTACCGTATGGCGGAACGCTTGGCGGAAATTCGCAACATCCCTTTATCCGAAGTCCACGCCGCCACCTACGAAAACGGCAAACGCCTTTACCGGATATAGGCGAAAATATCCCAAAAAAGACTACGGCGGAGACAAGGTCTCCGCCGTTTTTTTGCTACTGTTTCCGCATAGCCTTAACCAGTCGCTCGGCAAATTCCCACACCGGCGGCTCTAACCATTTATCATAGAGAATACACATATATAGTGCCTGATGGCGGTTCTCCACCGGACGGAACACCACATTTTCCGTCCGTTCCACGCAACTTTCCGGCAAATAGCAGACACCCACGCCGTTTGCCACCAATTCCAACGCCGTTTTTGCCGTATTGACGCTGCAGCGCACATTTTCTTCACCTTGCGCCCCTTGGGCCCACTGTCCGAAACTGCCTTGTCCGTCTCCGTGAAACACCACTTGGGGAATGTTTTCTAACATTTGGGGCGTGAGACTTTTCTCCCGGGCCAAAAAGTGGTCTTTAGGCAGCGCCGCCACATAATCTCTCTGCCCCAACTTACGGAAATGCAACGTTCTATCCCGATTGGTAGTGTCTACCAGCGCCATATCCAATTTCTCCTGCCGCACCAAATCCATCAGTTCTTCTGCGCTGCTTTCCGTAAGGTGAAACCGAATCCGGTCGTTTTGTTTCAAATATTTGGTTACTTCCCCGGCGGCAATCCCGGCAAAGGTTCCGGAGACCATGCCCAAGCGGATTTGCACCGGGGCGCTGACTTTGCTTTCGTGGAGGGTCATAGATGCATTTTGCAGTTGCTGCAGCGCCGCATCCACCTGCTCCCGGTAATACCGCCCTTCCTCCGTCAGCCGAATATTTCTTCCCACTTTTTCAAACAGACGTACGCCGCCCAACTCATCTTCCAAATGATTAATGGCGCTGCTTAAGGAAGGTTGGGAAATCCCTAACCGCGCTGCCGCCAAAGTATAGTGCTCCACCTGGGCCAGCACCGAAAAATACCGCAAATAGTTGTAGTTCATATTTGCCTCCCAAAAATCTATAGATAGAAACTATAAATAAAATATCATAACTATATTGGTTTTTGCAAGAACTTTTTGTATAATTCTTCCTGTGCGTACAAAAACCTCAAAATGCGTGGCTTTTGACGGCAAAAAGTGATTAAGCGGTTGCGGTTTGCGAGAATCTGTGGTATCATATTGGGTAGATGCAAGACTCTCGGAACAATCGCATTATTTTTACGTTTTTGAAGGAGAAAGACACCATGCCTTTTGTTTATAAAGGACTCAAAGCCACATTGGAAAAACACACCGTAACCGATGAGGAAGTGGATCGCAATCTGCAGCGTCTGTTAGAACAGAAACCCAGAATTTCCGAAGTGGACAATCGCCCCACTGCATTGGGTGATGAAGTCATTTTGGACTATGCCGGCTACTGCGACGGCGTCCAGTTTCCCGGCGGTACCGGGGAGGACCAGACTTTGGTTCTGGGCAGTGGGATGTTTATCCCCGGTTTTGAAGAACAACTTTTAGACAAAGTTCCCGGCGAAGAAGTGACGGTGAACGTCACCTTCCCCAAAGAATATCACGCGGCAGAATTGGCCGGCAAGAACGCCGAGTTCAAGTGCAAAGTAAAAAAGATTCGTGTAAAAACCCCCTACGAACTGGACGACACTTTTGCCAAGGAAGTGGGGCAGTGCGAAACCCTCTTACAAATGCGGCAGAAAATGAAAGAAAGTTTGCAGTCCTATGCCGATGACCGGGGAGAGATGGATTTGCAGGATTCCCTCCTGCGGCAGGCGGCTGAATCTTTGGATATCACCATTACCGATGCAATGCTCGACAGCGCGGTGGATGAGCAAATGGAAAATTTCAAGGCGCAACTGGCAAGCCAAGGTCTGAATTTGGATATGTATTGCCAATTCATGCAGACAACGGAGCAGGCTTTGCGGGAAGATGCCCGCCCCACAGCGGAAGCCGCCCTGCGCAGCCGGGCTGCCATTGATGAAATCGTGGCCATTGAAAACTTGCAGGCTGACCAGGAGGATATTGCCAAGGCTTTGGCGATTATCTGCCGGCATAACAACATCACCATGGACGACCTGAAAGCCCAATACGACGCTGCTTTTGAGCAGGCGGTAATTAACAGTGTACTCACCGGAAAGGTAATGCATCTCATTCGGGATGCCGCCGAAATCACGGTAGTATCATAAATACATTTATTTTGTGCTGCATAGCACCGAAAAAACAAGGAGGAAAAACCTATGGCAACCAATTTTGTTGATGGCAAGTACGTAGACGAAAAGGGTATCGTGAAACTGGACCCCACCGTTTACAAAGACTGGCAAATTGCTGAAGAAGCAGAGAAGACTCTGCCCCCTGTGGACTACTTCCGTGAGAAGTTAGGTCTGCTCCCCGAAGAAATCATCCCCTACGGCAAAACCCCGAAGATCGACTTCATCAAGGTTATGAACCGTCTGAAGGATAAGCCCGACGGCAAGTTCATTGAAGTTACCGCTGTTACCCCCACCCCCTTCGGTGAAGGTAAGTCCACCGTTTCCCTGGGTCTGATTGAAGGCTTGGGCTACATCGGCAAGAACGCCGGCGGCGCTCTGCGTCAGCCCTCCGGCGGTCCCACCATGAACGTTAAGGGTACTGCAGCCGGCGGCGGCAACGCTCTGCTGATGCCTATGACCGAGTTCTCCCTGGGTCTGACCGGCGACATCAACGACATTATGAACGCTCACAACCTGGCTATGGTTGCCTTGACTGCCCGTATGCAGCACGAGCGCAACAACACCGACGAATGGTTAGAGAAGAAGGGCCTGAAGCGTCTGGACATCGACCCCAAGCGGGTAGAGATGGGCTGGATCATCGACTTCTGCGCACAGAGCCTGCGTAACATCATCATCGGTATCGGCGGCCGTCTGGACGGCTTCATGATGGAAAGCAAGTTCGGCATCGCTGTTGGCTCCGAACTGATGGCTATCCTGGCTGTTGCCAAGGACCTGAAGGACCTGCGGGAGCGTATCGGCAAAGTTGTTGTTGCTTACTCCAAAACCGGCGAACCTGTTACCTG
>JAZOXE010000195.1:0-13497 GCA_045659525.1 Faecousia sp.
TTATTATACTTTTTAGAAATATCTTTCACTACATCATTACTATTATTCCCAAAACATCCTGTAATAAACACACAACATAAAGCTAATAAAACTAAAAATATTTTTTTCATTTTCACTCCTCATTTCCTTCAATTAATACTATGAAGTAAAAAAATACATTATTCATGAATATTTTTATAAAAACTGCTTATCATAATACTGAAATAAGAAAAAGGAGGATTTTATGCAAACATTACAGAAAGTAGCATTAGTATTTATTATAATAGGTGCTATTAATTGGGGACTAATTGGATTATTCGATTTTAACCTAGTTGAAACATTATTCGGAACAGATAATGTTATAACTAAAATCGTATATGTCTTAGTTGGTATCTCTGGTATTATTGATATTAGCTTATTATTTAATGATTATGAATAAAAAAAAGAATGAACTAAGTCATTCTTAAACTACTCTGTTAACACTAAATGTTAACAGTTTTTTTATATAAATTTATAAACTACAAATATAATAATAGCTATAACCACTACAACAAATAATCCAATTAAAATTTTAGGAACAATACCCATCTTCTTTTCATCTAAGAAAGAAGTATCTTCCAAGGTGTTTGGTGTCAGCGCCTTCTTCTTCGATAAGTATGAAGGCCCGGTGTACCATACCACCCAGACCTACGCCAAATCTCCCACCCACTTCGGTATGATTGTTAAGGGTATTGGTGGCTCCTGGGCAGGCAGATACGGCGGCATTGACGCAGTACTTCCCGGTCTTAACTATAAGGGAATCGTGCCCGATAACAGTGGGCGGTTTATTTTGAACCGTGATGAATTTGATTACTATCTAAACGAGAAAGTGAACATTACCTTTGGCGGCGACCGCTGGTTCTGCTACGGTTCTGGTTCTAAAAATGCTCTTGCTAACCCCAATACAGATATTGACGAGGCCTTTGCTGTTCACGCCGCAGGTGCGCCTTTGAATATGAAGGTTTCCGGACTTCCGGATGGCAAGCCTTATCAGTTCACTATTTATACATCTAACGATACAAATAAATGGTTTGATGCAAACAAAGTGGGCGAGATCACGCTGACCTTCAAAGACGTAGAAGGCGACATCATCTTTGTGGATACCTTAAGTTCCAAGGATTTTAATAACGGCGCTTATGTCAGTTACGTTATGTCTGGCGACTTCACCATGGAAACTTCCAAGACAAACTCCATGCAGTACTTCGGATTTAGTGGATTCTTCTTCGATGAGGTTGCAACGAACTTCACTTCTAACCTGAAGGTCACTACCGGCGAAGGAAACCGTACTGCGAAGATTACTTGGAAAGAAACCAAAGCCCCCACCGGCTCCAGAGTAATTATTGAACGCAAACACGGTGACGAAGAGTGGAAAAAAATTGCAGAAGTGTCCAAAGGAAAAGGGGAGTACATCGATACTGAACTCTTTACCGGCGATACATATCAGTACCGTGTATACACCGTTGCCGGTGTTCGTTGCTCCTACATTGGCGATGAAGTAACCTATAAAGTTCCTTCCTACACGCAAACTGTGATGACGATGGATAAGAAGGTTTATGCCTGCTCCAGCAACGAGACAGAAATGACCGTTCACGTGCAACTTACCACTGCGGACGGCAAACCTTGCGCCGGTGTTCCTGTTTATCTGAAATTGGACTTTGGCCATGCGCAACAGATAGTTCCCATGGTTCACGAACCGGAGATTCTCACCGATGCAGAAGGTAAAGCCGCCATCACCTTCAAACCCAGATATATGGGTGAGGCAACGATGTGGGCGTTGTCCTACGATAATGACGCAAACAAGTGGAGGTACAGCGTTTCCGAACCTGCAGACCTTTACGTTGGTGAGACAGTTTGGGCAACGGCGCCCACGGTTTACCGCTACTCCGATGCGGTTACCCCCGGCGATTTGATTTCTATTAACGGTTACGGCTTTACCAATGCGGATATGGGCAAGTTACAGATTGTTTATGCGCCCCATACATCTGCGGAAGTTCCCGAAAAACCTGTGGAATCTGCCGAGAAAATGCCGATATTGGATGTTGATACCGAAAACGGATACTTTATCACCACAAGACTGCCGGACGATGCGGAACCGGGCTTATATGACATTTGGGTAAATAACGGCTACGGCTGGAGCGAAACCATTGTCCTGAATGCTCCCAGACCGCTGTTCTGCAGTGACTATGAAACCTGGGCAGGTCTTACCGTACATATGTCCGGACGCGGATTACAATCTTCCCAGTTTGGAGCAGATGCCAAGACCATTGTCCGTCTTGTAAACGGGGATGAAATTTACTATCCCAGAATTACCAAACTGACACCCTACTCCATTGACTTTGTTGTGCAGGAGGATGTTCCTCTGGCAACTTATGTTGTGGAAGTATCTAACGATGGCGGTGTCACTTGGGTAGGTCTTGAAAACCAGCACACCTTGACGGTTCTGGAGGTCGGCGACGATCCTTTAGGTGTCGGTGTTGCTTGGGTAGACCACTTTAACTGGGATAACCGCTTCGATGTTACGGATTACGGCGCTGACGGCACAGATAAGAGAAGCGACGTAGCAGCCTTCAATAAGGCAATTACTGCGGCAAAAGAATCCGGAGGCGGTGTAGTTTACATCCCTGACGGCACATACTACATCACCCAAATCAAACTGCCGTCTTACATTGTCCTTTTAGGCGAAAGCAAGGAAAATACCATTATTTCCTACAGCGGACGTAACTGGGCCATCAATATGTTCTCCGGACGGACAGAGGATAAAGAAGAGGGACATTTGGGCTTCGCAAACTTTACCATTACCACAGCCCATCCTACGTTTAGGCCTGACTTCTTCTTCTGGGTAGGAGAAGATTGGAGCGTTGCCTACGATACCACGGCAAGAAAGGCTTCCTGCTTCCTGTTCTACAATATCCATCTGACTTATCCCAATACCCCCAATACAGGTAGTTCCCGTGCCTGCGGTATCGCGGTTGTCGGTCAGGAACGCTGCGCAATGATTAACTGTAGTTCGGATTGTTATGGCCAGTTTGTTGGTGCAATGAAACTGACGCAGTACAATCTTGTTAAAAACGGTCATTTTGTTGGCGAAAAACACAACTTCTACACCAGTGCCAACTATTCCTTTATATTCGACAGTTATCTTGCCGGACATATGGGCGAGTACGAGGACTGGGAATACACCAATGGAAGAAATGTTCACGGCTTCTGTTGTGCAGCCTACTGCCATATGGAAGGCAATACCGTTGAAAAGATTGGCTCTACCACCGAAGGTGACCTTGCCAACGTTCAAAACGATGGTGAGACCTATCTGTCCGAAGTACAGAGTACCTTGAACTACGGTTACGTTACCGCTTCTACGGCTAACAGCATTACGGTGCGTATGACATCCGGTGAACTTACGGAGACTATTGACGTGCCTTATAACTATGCCCACGTTGTGATTGTTTCCGGAAAGGGCATGGGACAGATGCGACAGATTAAGAGCATTAACGTGATTTCCGGCGTTATTACCATTGAAGGCACATGGGATGTCCTCCCGGACGCCACCAGTGGGTTTGACTTTGTTGTTCCCTCTGAAGGCACAACCTTCTATGATAATGTACAGCGTCACGCGGCTAAGGGCGTTTACCTCTACGGCAACATGTTCGATACAGTTGTTTCCAAGATCCACAGTGAGGATACGGAAGGTGTTCTGGTTATGTCCTCTACCACTATGGGCACTTCTTCCCGTATGTGGCTCAACTACTACTGTACAGTTCGGGATAACTACTTTACCGGTGTTTCTCCTAAATCTAAGCACTGTAATATTGCTTTGACTGGCGCCCGGAATATTGATGGCGGCAACTTTACAAATGTTGGTGTTTACAGCATTGAAATTCGTAATAATACCATGGTTGGCACCGGTGAACTGAAACCCTATGATGAGGTTTACTATAATCCTGCCGGTATTCCTATCAGTAGAACGGAGAGCCCGCATATGAACGGTATTGGCGTTTCTTACGGCGGCAATCCTATTAGCGACGGTGTCAGCGGTGACGTTTCCAGCATTATCGTGGAAGATAACTATCTTGCCGATATGCCCAACGGTATTACTGTTGACCAACACTGCGCAGGCTTTGTCATTGACAACAACACCTTCAAGAATGTGGAAAACCCGGTTTACCATGATTTGGAATTCCAGGAAGATAAGACAGCCTTGGCAACCGGTGTTGTACAACTGACCGATACTGATGGAGAAGAAAGTCTGGAGCAACTCATTGCCCACTATGAAGACATCAACGCAGAACTTTATTGCGAAGAGTCTGTCGCGGTAGTGCAAGCGGCTATTCAGGAAGCAAAGGGTGTACTGGAAAACGGCAGCGATTATGAAATTGATGCTGCGACCCGGAAACTCCGCGCAGCCTACACAGCGCTGAACTCCCATCTGTGGAATGAAGGCGTTGTGACAAAAGAAGCCACAGAAACCAAGTTGGGTGAAATGACTTACACCTGTACCGGTTGTGGAATCACAAAGACAGAAACCATCCAGAAGGATGCGCTGGGAAGCAGTTCCTGGGTGCTGATTTTGGTGGTATCCTGCGTAGTGGTTGCCGCAGTTGTGGTAGCCGGTGTGCTGGTAGTGAAGAAGAAAAAAGTAAAAAGTTAAATCTTCCTGACAGTTCACTGTAAATAATGAAAGAACCGACGGTCTTCGGACCGTCGGTTTTGCTAAAAAGTTAAAATTGGAGATTTTTCAAAAAAAGTCTTGTATTTTTTCGTTAATTCTCCTATAATAAACCCATTATCCGGCAGGAGCGTTCTTGTCGAATAAATGAGAGGAGAAAAATCATGAAAGAGACAATGGAAAAACGTTACGGTCTTCCCACTGCAATTTGTATGGTTGTCGGCATTGTTATTGGTTCCGGTATTTTCTATAAAACCGAAGCGGTTTTGGCTGTTACCGGCGGTAATGCACTGATTGGTGTGCTGTCTTTGCTGATTATGGGAGTAATCATGTTCTTCTGCGCTTATGCATTTAGTTTGATGTCCCGGAAATACGCCCGTGTAAACGGTGTAGTGGACTATGCGGAAGCGGTGTGCGGAGAAAAGTATTCCTTCTATTTAGGTTGGTTTATGACGTTTGTTTATACTCCCGGTATTGCTTCTGTTCTTTGCTGGGTATCCGCAAGATATTTTGGTGCACTATTTGGCTTTGCCCTGAATAGCGGCGAAGTAATGGCGCTGGCATGTCTGGTTTTGGTTGGCGGTGTGTTTATGAATGCCGTATCACCTAAAATCGCGGGTAAATTTCAGGTGTCCACCACCGTTATTAAATTGATTCCTTTGGTACTTATGGCCATTGTCGGTGTGATTTCCGGCTTGGTTAACGGACAGTTGACAGAAAACTTCTTCCAGTCTGGCACGTCGGAAATATCTCCCATTACTGGTCTTACCGCATCCATAGTGTCCCTTGCATTTGCTTTTGAAGGCTGGATTTTGGCGACTTCCATCAATGCGGAATTGAAAGATGCCAAGAAAAATCTGCCCCGGGCATTGATTATCGGCAGCATTGTCATTGTGGCTGTATTCGTATGCTATTATGTAGGCATTTGTGGCGCAATTTCTGTAGAAGAACTGACCGCTGCTGACGGCGGCGCGCCTGCGGCATTTAAGAAACTTTTCGGTAATGCCTTTGGTACAGTACTTTCCGTATTCATTGTAATTTCCTGCTTAGGCACCACAAACGGATTGATTATGGCAAACTCCCGGAATATGTATTCTATTGCTATCCGTGGCAACGGTCCCAAGCCCAAGTTCTTTGCAACCTTGGATGAAGGAGCGGATATGCCTATTAACTCCACCTTGATGGGCGCTTTGACCAGCGCAGTATGGCTGGTGTACTTCTATGGTGCGAACCTAAGTACCGGTTGGTTTGGTCTGTTTAACTTTGACTCCAGCGAACTGGTTATTGTTGCACTGTATCTGATGTACATTCCCATTTTTGTGAAAATGTATAAAGATAAGAGCCTTGGAAAAGTAAAGAGAATCCTGGTCCCCACACTGGCAATTATCAGTTGCCTTGTATTGGTTGCCTGCGCGATATATGCCCACGGTATTGTGAAGTATCAGGCTGCAGCGGCGGAAGGAAAGTTTGCTTTCCCGGTTCTGTTCTTCGGCATCATAACTGCAGTGATCATGTTTATCGGTAAGTTCTACTATAATAAGAATAAGACAAAGTAAAAAATGAGGTGCATAGGCGACGCTTCGTTACGGGGCGTCGCCTATGCACCTTTTATATGATGCCCCAGGCAATTAACTTGATAAGAAAACCGTGAATCAGGTATATGGGCATGGTATGCTTTCCAACAAAGGACAGCACCGGGATTTTTCGGTTTCCCGGAAACGTAACAATTGCAAGTAAAAAGAAAGTCCATATTCCGCCGATTATCATAAATAGTAGGCGGAGAGCGGCGTTGTAACCGATTTTATAGGAATAAGAACCATACAGCATCTGCGCTGTAACCGGACCGCACACAACGAACAACACGGCAGGAACAAGGAGAAGTGCGTTGCCTGCAAAGATGAAAGCCTTTTGTTTTCTTGTGAGTTTTGAAAATGACGTAAAGATTTTTTCTTTGTGCCGTTTCGCGTAGAATCCTGCAATAAAAAAAGGCAGAAAAACGAAGAAGCGTGAAAGGGAGAGGGGATAGCCGATTTCTGAAATATATCCGACCACTAACGCGAAAAGAACACTGGTGCCGAATGTAATCCACTCTCCCGAACCTTTTGTAAGATTTAATATAGGAGAAAGACAGGTATAATAAATCATAACTACCAAGTACCACAGTATCCAGTAGGGTTGCTGGAAGGTGATCCTGAAATCTGTAATAGGAAGTTTCTGGTACACCAAGTGAACAAAAATCTGATATACCAGTTGGGTTGCGATAAAAAGAATTAATAAGCGAATTAACTTTTTCAGGCGGGGTTTTATGAAAAAACCGCTTATAAAAATAAAAGCCGGCATATGAAAACTGTAAATGATTTTGTATAACGGATGGGATAAGCCAAATCCTGGGATTACTTCCAAAAGATGTCCTATCACCACAAGGAGTATCAATATGCCTTTTAGGGTGTCCAGAATGTGTATTCGTTGCCTTACAATTGCGGTTTCCATATCCACCTTCCTTTCTGTGGAGCAATCCCGGATGCGCGGCATCCGGGATTATATTATAAAATAATTAAGTTTTTGGGACTGTGGGTAATGTTCTCGTGTCCGTCTTCTGTAAAAATGACAACATCTTCAATTCTAACGCCAAACTTGTCCGGCAGGTAGATACCCGGTTCTGCAGAACATACTGCACCGGCGGGAATACCGTTGGGATTGGAAGGGTTGGGGCTGGGACTTTCGTGGATTTCAATACCAATACCGTGACCGTAGCCGTGGCCAAAGTAAGGACCATAGCCGGCATCGGTAATTATTTTTCTGGCCGTGCCGTCAATTTCTTTGCCGGGCACGCCGGCTTTGGTAATGGCTAAAGCCGCCATCTGGGCTTCCAATACGATGTTGTAAACCTTTTTCATTTCTTCCGTTGCGTAGCCAATGGCTACGGTTCTTGTCATATCGGAACAGTAACCCCGATATGTTGCGCCAAAGTCCATAGTGACAAAGTCGCCCTTTTTTACAACTGTATCGCCCGGTACACCGTGTGGCATGCTGGTGTTCGCACCGGTAACGACAATGGGGTCGAAGGAAGGGCCGTCAGCGCCGTTTTTGGAAAGGCGGTAAATCAGTTCTGCCGCTAATTCTTTTTCCGTCATACCGGGCTTAACGATTTTACACATATCGGAAAAGGTTTTGTCTGTGATGTCCTGGGCTTTGCGCATATAATCCAGTTCCCAAGGTTCTTTAATATCCCGGAAAGCAGAAATGGATTTTTGACAGGGAATCAGTTCTGCATTGAGATTTTGATTGTAATGCATATACTCGGCGTAAGTTAGATAGTTTTCCTCAAAACCCAAGGTTTTCAACCCGTGGGCAGAAATAACATCATTTACCTGCTGGGTGTAGGAGTGGTCTTTGTCTACCATTAACACGGTAAAGCCGGGCAGATTTTTCTCCGCCACCTCAATATACCGGCTGTCAGTGAAATAGTAGCACTGATTCTTTGTAATCACTGCCGCTCCTTCAGAAACGTTAAATTCTGCGGCATAAAAACGGTTGGTTTCGCTGGTAAGGAAAAGTCCGTCAACTTCGCCGTTTTGCAGTAAATTTTTATACTTATCCAAATTCTTCATATCGGTTCTCCTTTTGTTGTTGCTGGGATTTGATATAGCAAGGGTAATTGGGGAATCGCCCAACCTTCATCCGGAAATGGGAAAACGCAGGGCAAATACAGAGCCTTGATTTACCTCGCTGGAAACGGTTAAAGTGTATTCATCTCCGTAAAGAAGCCGCATCCGGTTGGTAACGTTCTTAAGACCAATACCGCCGCGTTTGGAAATGTTATCCTGAATGTTGGATTTTAGTTTTTCCAAAGTTTCCGGGGATATGCCGCTGCCGTTGTCACGAACTTCAACTATGCAGGCATTTTCCACCATATAACAGTTCAATTCCAAAACACTGTGCTCATCCATAACCCCGGCAAGACCGTGAAACACCGCGTTCTCAATTAGGGGCTGGATAATCAGTTTCGGCACTTTGACCTGCAGACAAGGCTCCTGAACGTGATAGCGCACTTGGAAGAGATTATTATAACGGTTGCTTAAAATATCCAAGTATACTTTTGTGAACTTCAATTCCGTTTCCAAAGGAACTTGCTCGATTCCGTCAATGGCATATCGCAGAAGTTTGCTGGTGTTAAGCGTCAGTTTGGGAATGGGATGGTCAAAACCAAGAGCCTCACATTCCTGCACATGGAGAAGATTCAAGGTGTTAAAAAGGAAGTGAGGGTTGATTTGCGTCTGGAGCGCCACCAATTTTGCTTCATTGTAGGAACTGATTCGTTCGGACAGTTCATCGGACAGAGATTGATTTTGCTCCACATAGCGGACAATTTCTGCGGCGATGGAGGCAATTTCTCTGTTATCCTTAATGTCCGCAACATCCGGACCGTTGGGCGCTTTCAGAAATTCCAGCAAATCTTGAATGGGCTTTACGGAACGGGCGGAAATCAAAATTGCCAGCAACAAACCCACCACCAGGATAAGGGAAAAAACAGCAGTCATCAGTGCCCGACTGTCTGACAGACGTGTGCCGTACTCCGCAGTGTAGTTCAAAGATACATAGTGCCACTTGTAGCGAGGGGAGTGTATTTGATTGTAGGTATAAACCTGATTGCCCTCTTTGTGAAAATTGAAAATTTCTTCGGCATTGGGATTAAAGTGAGAAAGTTCCGGTACAGAATCGATTGGCATAAACAACTGGGACTGTCCGTGACAGTAGATAATATTTCCGTCCTCCGAAACGAGATAAATGCTCTGATTGCCGACTTGCTCAAACTGCTCCAGCGAGGGGATATTTCTGGCGTCTACATTAATAACAATGCCGGAATCATAGCCGTCAATCTGAAACCATTTGACCAGCGTGATTAGATAGGGAAAATTTTCGTTTTTGGCGCGGAATAAGATTTGTATATCCGAACTGCTTTTGTCCACCATTTCCAGCCAGAATGCATCGGGGAAACGTTGAGTACTGTACTTGTTCAGGTGTGTAAGCACAGATTGGGAACAGGTGGAGTAAAGGTATATAGAATCAATGGATGTGTGACTGTTCACACAGGCTTCCAAATACTCCTGTAGCAGGGCATAGAAATTGTCGTAATATAAAGTGGGGGTTGTACTGGAGAAGAAAATCCGGCTCATATCGTTTGTTTCCATCAAGGATAAAACATATCGGATATCACGCATATGGCTGTCGACGGATTGGGCTGTGTTTTCCAGCGCTGTTTGGGAGGCAGTAATCAGTTCTTGTTCAAGACTGACACCGGTTTGGTGATAAGTGTATAATGCAAACAGCAAAAACAGGCCAATCATAATGCAGGCAAGCAAAGTGAAGTTTTTGCGGAATGTGGGGCTTTGGAACAATGTTTTCATTTTATCCCAGGATTGGCCGGTAAAAATTTTCTTATTTTTCATCGGCGCTTAACTCCTTACTGCGCAAATTGCACCGACGGTATTCAGCCGGGGTGCAACCGCTATACTCCCGGAAGTTAATAGCAAATCGGTTTCGGCTTTGATAGCCAACTTCTTTTGCAATATCTTCAATGTTGCCGTTCCCCTCCAACAACTGCGCCGCCTTTTGCATACGCACGTTGGTAAGATATGCAATAAAAGTCTCTCCGGTTTTTTCTGTAAAAAGACGGCTAAAATAAGCGGGGGAGAGGTATACCATATTTGCGACTTCTTTTCGGGACAAATCTTCTTTGTAATGCGCCTGAATATAGGCTTTTGCCTGCTCAATACGCAAATCGTCACCGTCGATTACAAGGATTTCATCGGTGCTTTGTTTGCGCAGATTCAACTTTTTTTCTGCGGAAGTTAAACTGCGGTTTAATTCATCAAAATCCAGAGGTTTCAGCAAGTAGTCTTCCACGCCGTAACGCATGGCTCTTTGGGCGTAACCAAATTCACCGTAACCGCTGACAATAAACACTATCGTATCCGGAAATTCTCTGTGAATATGTTCAGCAAGTTCCAGCCCGTCCATTCTCGGCATTAAAATATCGGTGACTACCAAATCAACGCAATTGCCTCGCAGATAATTGAGGGCATCTTCACCGTTGGGGAAGGAGGCTACGACTTGAAAATTGGGGAGCATTTTACCTATGTAGTTGTTGATTGCCATTCTGGTAACCGGTTCATCATCAACCGTAATTATTGTGAACATGGTGAGCCCTCCTGTGATGACATATCATTTATTGTATTTTATCTTTTTTTTGTAAAAAAAGCAAGGTTTTTCCCGGATAAACCCAAAATATATAAACATAAAAATTTATCCCTTGCAAGACGTTAAATGATGGGTTTGAAAGATAAGTGTGAACATTTTTCTGTATCCCTTGACACGATAGCGCTTTGCTGATATAATTCCTCTGGTCAATGATGCAAATGAACATAATATTTAAGTTTTTGGGAGATAAATTTTAGATAATTACCGAGCGGAGGTTCTGTTTATGAACTTTTTCGGACTTTTTCTTTTGGCGGTAGGCTTAAGTATGGATGCCTTCGCAGTTTCCGTTTGCAAAGGACTTGCCGTGTCAAATGTAAATAGCCGTCACAGCCTTACTTGCGGACTTTGGTTTGGCGGGTTCCAAGCGCTGATGCCACTGATTGGTTTTTTTTTAGGTAATCTTTTCGCCTCTGCCATTTCCGGTGTTGACCACTGGATAGCCTTTGGTTTGTTGGCAATCATTGGCATCAATATGATAAAAGAGGCGCTGTCGGAAGAAAGTGAGTCTGCTGACGGAGATTTCTCTCCAAAGGCTATGTTTTTAATGGCGGTTGCTACAAGCATTGATGCGTTGGCTGTTGGCATCTCTTTGGCAATGGCGGGAGATGTAAACATTTATTATGCGATTATCCTTATTGGCGTGGTAACTTGTATGTTGTCTGCGATAGGGGTGAAATTAGGCAATTTTGTGGGCTGTCGATTGGGTAAGAAAGCGCAGATTGCCGGCGGATGTATTCTCATTGTTTTGGGAATAAAAATCCTGCTGGAACACCTGGGGGTGTTGGGTTGAATACATACAGTAAAAATAAGTTTCGACTGTGTGTTTGCCTGATTATTTTGAATGTGCTTTTTATCTGGGGGAATTCCATTCTCCCTGGAGATACATCGGCAGCCATCAGCAAATGGGTGCGTAGTTTTCTTTCTTCGATTGTTCCCGGCCATACGGACAGTTCGGAAGTCGGGCACGGAATATTAAGAAAACTTGCTCATTTTGCTGAATTTTGCACACTGGGTTTTCTGCTGAACTGGCTCTTTTCTATGCAAAAAAAACCGGTTTGGCTACCCATTATTCACGGTTTCCTTGCAGGATGCACGGATGAAATCATTCAGTGCTTCGTGCCGGAACGTGGGCCGGCAGTTTTCGATGTGGCAATTGATACCGCGGGCGTAGCGGTTGGTGTTGCTGTGTTTATGCTGCTGCTCACAGTTATGAACAAAAGAATAAATTTTTTGGAGGATAAATCACTATGAAAAAATTGATTACAATGCTCTTGGTGCTGGTTATGGCAGTTTCCGTATTTGCCGGCTGCAACAAGAGCCAGACTGGTGCTGCAGCCAACGGCCCTGCCAACGCCCTGGAAATTCTGGAAAATGTTTGGGCAAAATATGCCGATGACCAGAAGTTTAGCGCTATGGGTGGCGATATGGCAAACCCGGTTATGGATGCTCCCGGCACCTACAGCATGGATGAAGTCGAAAATCTGCCGTATACGCTTTATATTCCTGAAGCAGAACTGAAAAATATTGATGGCGCTGCTACTTTGGTTCACGCCATGATGGCAAACAACTTCACCAGCGGCGCTGTTCATATGGTTGACGGCGTAGATGCCAAGGCGTTCTGCGCAACTATGAAAGATACCTTGCTGGAAACTCAGTGGATCTGTGGCACTCCCGAAGAAATGCTGATTGCCACTGTGGCCGGCAACTATGTTGTAATCGCTTTTGGCGCAGCAGATTTGGTTGCTACCTTTAAGACCAACTTCACTGCTGCTTATGCGAATGCCGAAGTGCTCTACAGCGAAGCAATGGTATTTTAATGCGAAACGCACTTGCCTTTGGGTAAGTGCGTTTTTTATTTGCCTTGTTCCGTTTGACAGAGAAGAAAAACCGTGATAGGATAGGCAAAGGGGGTGTGGCAATGGACCGATTTTCCCGCACAAAACTACTTTTAGGGCAAGATAATATGTTAAAACTGAAAAATGCTTGTGTTGCCGTATTTGGTTTAGGCGGTGTGGGCGGCTATGTCGTGGAAGCGCTGGCGCGTAGCGGCGTGGGTAACTTGGTACTTGTTGACCACGATGTAATCTCCCTTTCCAATATTAACCGACAAATCCTTGCTACCAATGAAACCGTAGGAATGAAAAAAACGGATGCGGCAGTTGCCCGGGTAAAAAGCATTAACCCCGACGCCCAAGTGGAGGGAATTTGTAAGTTTTATTCCGGGGAGACCGCCGGAGAGTTTGATTTTTCTCGGTATGACTATGTGGTGGATGCTATTGACACTGTAACCGGAAAACTGGCGCTAATTATGGCGGCGAAGGGTGATAATGTCCCCATTATTTCATCTATGGGCACCGGTAATAAGTTGGACGCAACCGCCTTCCGGATTGCGGATATCTATGAAACCTCGGTTTGCCCCTTAGCGCGGATTATGCGAAAAGAGTGCCGCAAGCGTGGAATTGACCGGCTGAAGGTGGTCTATTCCACCGAAGAACCCATTGTTCCGGTTCTTCCTCCGGATGACCCCGCTTGGGCAGAGCTTCCTGAGGGACGAA